>CAIYFE010000201.1 GCA_903925445.1 uncultured Burkholderiales bacterium
CGTCAGCGGTTGCAGCGCCAACACGCTGGCGTTTGGATCCACGGTGACGACTTCATGCAACACGCGATGTTGCGGCTCATGCACCACTTGACCGTCGACGCGAACAAACCCCGCTTCAATGAATTGCTCAGCCTGACGCCGCGAACAATCACGCAATTGCATGACGCATTTGGACAAGCGAAGGCCGGGAGTTGAGGTGGTTGGCATGAAAGAAAAAATGACGCTAAGACCGTCAATGGTAAGGTGTCGAGATGAACTCACAACTTGACCACTTGATCGTTGCCGCCCAAACCCTGTCGCAGGGCGTGCAATGGTGTGAAGAAACCTTTGGCATCACACCCACCGCTGGCGGCGAACACGACAAATTTGGAACGCACAACCGGTTGTTCAAAATCGCCACGCCCAAATACCCCATGGCTTATTTGGAAATCATTGCCATCAACCCTGCTGCGCCTTTGCCCAAATCCCAAAAAAACAAACGCTGGTTCGACTTGGACGATCCCCGCATCCAACGCGCCATCGCCAAAACGCCGCGCTTGATTCACATGGTGGCCAACACGACGGACATTCAAGCCGATCGACAGGCATTGCGTGAACAACAGATCGAACGCGGCAGCGTCATTCACGCCAGTCGAAAAACCAACAAAGGCCGTTTGCAATGGCAGATCACCGTCCGCGAGGACGGCGAGCGTTTGTTCGATGGCACGCTGGCGAGCTTGATCCAATGGGGCAAAGAAGACGCCGCAGAGCCGCTGCGACTGCATCCACGCAACACCTTGCCTCGATCGGGTGTGAGCTTGCAGTCGCTGCACATCACGCACCCCAGCGCGGCCAAGTTACAAAAGGCATACGACACTTTGGGACTTCAACAAGTGGTCATTCAAGAAGGTGCGGCCAATCTTTGCGCAACCTTCAACTCGCCCAAAGGCCTGGTTCAATTGGAGAGCTTGGGGCTTTGATCAGCCTTCGACACATCAAGACTCTTGCGGCAGCGTCGCCAACAAGGCCATGCCCAAGGCCATCACGCCTGCGGTGATCCACATAGCGCCTTTAAAGTTACCGCTGCTTTGCGCCATGACACCGGCGATCACGGGTGCGATGATTTGCGCCGTCCCGTAGCTCAGCGTCAACCGCGCCATGGCCTTGCCTGGGTTGTGAGGCGAGCGACGCCCGACCAAAGCCAGCGTAAGACTGACAATGCCAATGAACGTGGCGCCATAGCCCACCGCCCCCAGCAAGGCAGCCGTCAACGACCCCGAAACAGCCGGCAGCACCACCGCAAGCGTTTGTAAACCAAAGGCCATGAGCAAGGCGCGAATGTCGCCCCAACGCCGAGCCACCCGATCCCAAATGAACACCGCTGGCATGGCCGACAAGCCCACCAAGGCCCAAGCCAGCGCGCCCTGACCTGCCAAGGCGGGTTCGCGTTCAACAATGGCGACGGTGAAAGTCGCGCTGATCACAAAACCCCAACCCGCGGCGAAGTAACTCGCCAACATCGTCCAAGCCCATCGTTTTGAAACGGCGGCTGGTGAGTCCTCAGCAGCCAATGCCACCGCTTGCGCCGGTACTGGCGGACGCCAGCGCCAAGCCGGAATGAAAAACAACAGCGCCAAAACTGAAAGACTCAACCACTGCCCTTGCCAATCGCTCCAATAAAAAGACAAGGCCCAAGAGCCAACGGCTGAAAACACAATGCCCAGCCCAATGCCAATGAAGTGCAAACCCAATTCAGGTCGATGGCCGTGCCGCATCAACCAACCCAGCACCAAGCCAGAGCCCAGCAACATACCCGTTGCACCACACAAGCCAGCGATGTAACGCAACACCAGCCACGCGGGCATGTAAGGCGCAATCGCCATGGCAGCGGTGCACAACAACGCCATCCACAAGCCTGTGCTGTAGAGCCAATGCCGCCAGCGCGGGTTTTCAATCCAGGCCGCGGCCAAAGCGCCGCTCATGTAACCCGCATAGTTGATGGAGGCCAAAGTGCCTGCAGCCGCGTCGGTTAATCCAGTTTGCGCTTGCAAGCTGGGCAGCAGCGGGGTGTAGGCAAAACGAGCCAATCCGATGGTGAGGACCAAGCCACAAATTCCGCCAACCGTGACTTGCCAAGGGCGTAGCTGATGCGTTGAGGTCATGAATTGAAATTTACAAAACGTAATGCGATGCTACTTGAAGGAATTCTTCCAACTTGGGATCGCACAAAGTTTCGTTTTTCAATATCTGCGCCACTTGGGGCGCGACCCCCATGGCTTGGCGGGCATCCAAAAATAACAGGCGTGAACGACGAGCCAGCACATCTTCCACGGTACGGGCGTATTCGTGCTGCGCTGCAAATCGCACCATGGCCTCGTTGAGCTCTGGTGTGAGCCAATGGTTTGCACCTTGCATTTGAGCCAACACATTTTGTTCACTGCCGTACAAGTGCAAACCAGCGGCCTGCGTGATGGACACCGTGGGCGTGTCTGGGGCGGGCGCGCCGACCAAAGCGCAATGCTGGCTGATGCCTGCATCGGCGGACGCATTGATCAAGTTTGCTTTGATGCAACGGCTCATCACATCTTCGGCCATGGCGCGGTAAGTCGTCCACTTGCCCCCCGTGACCGTGACCAAGCCGCTGCGGCTGATGAGGACGGTGTGCTCGCGGCTCAAGCCTTTGGTGTTTTCGCCGCCATCGTCTTGGGGTTTGACCAAGGGGCGCAATCCGACCCAGACGCTGCGCACATCGGCGCGCGAAGGCGCACGTTGCAAGTAACGGGCAGATTCTTGCAAGATGAATTCAATCTCAGACTCAAAGGGCAAAGGCTCGCGCGGCAAGTCGTGACGCGGCGTGTCGGTGGTGCCCAAAATCACCTTGCCCAACCAAGGCACTGCAAACAAGACTCGGCCATCGGCCGTGCTGGGCACCAAAAGCGCGTGGTCGCCATTGAGAAATTCACGATCCACCACCAAATGAACGCCTTGGCTTGGCGCCACCATGGGCTTGACTTGGCGCTCAATCGCGGCGCCATCCATGTCGCGCAACGCGTCTACCCAAACGCCTGTGGCATTGATGACGCATGAGGCGCGCACATCGAAAACTTGGTCGGTTTCTTGGTCCTTGCACACGACGCCCACCACGCGTTGGTGTTCGTGCTTGAGGGCTGTCACGGGGCAGTAATTGATCAACAAAGCGCCTTGCTGCTGGGCTGTGCGTGCCAACGCCATCGCCAATCGTGCATCGTCAAATTGACCATCCCAATATTGAACGCCACCCCGCAAGCCATGCTGCTGGGCTTGGGGCAGTCGTTTGAGCAATTCTTGGCGGCTTAAAAATTCGGTTCGACCCAAACCACTGGAGCCGGCCAGCAAGTCGTAGAGCTTGAGACCAATGCCATAAAAAGCCGTCTCCCACCAGCGGTAAGAGGGCATGACAAATGGCAAAGGTTGCGCCAAATGGGGCGCGTTTTGGAGCAACACAGCACGCTCGTGCAACGCCTCTCGCACTAGGCTGACATTGCCTTGTGCCAAGTAGCGCACACCGCCGTGAACGAGTTTGGTGGCGCGCGAAGAAGTGCCTTTTGCAAAATCATGCGACTCCAACAACACCACCCGCAGACCACGCAAGGCGGCATCCAACGCAATGCCCAAGCCGGTCGCACCGCCGCCGACCACGGCGACGTCAAATGACGCAGAAGCTTGGAGTTGAGCGAATAAATCTTGGCGCGACATGGTCTAAAAAAAACAATTCAAAAAAAAGGGAGGCCGCCTGTTGAACGGCCTCCCGGCTGTGTTACTTAACGAACACGGCCTTCTTTCCATGCGTTCAACAATTTGTCGTACGCAATGGTTTCTCCCTTGGGCTTCTCATTATCGAGTTTCTTCCAAGGTGCGCCTTTGTCGCTGAGCCACTTGGCTGGATCGCTCTTCGGATTGAGCTTGGGTGCGCATTGCGCCATGCCTGCTCGCTCCAAACGTCCCATGACTTGATCCATTTCTTCGGCCAAGTTATCCATCGCGCCTTGTGGTGTTTTTTCACCCGTCACAGCTTGTGCGACGTTTTTCCACCAGAGTTGCGCGAGTTTTGGATAGTCAGGCACGTTGGTGCCAGTCGGTGTCCAAGCCACGCGTGCAGGGCTGCGGTAGAACTCGACCAAGCCACCCAATTTGGGCGCCAAATCGGTCATCGCTTGGCTGCGAATGTCGCTCTCGCGAATGGGCGTCAAACCCACGATGGTTTTCTTGAGCGACACCGTTTTGCTGGTCACAAACTGGGCATACAACCAAGCAGCAGCGGTTTTGCCTTCATCGTGGCCTTTGAAGAAGGTCCAAGAGCCCACGTCTTGGTAGCCGTTTTGCATGCCTTGCTTCCAGTAAGGACCGTTGGGGCCTGGGGCCATGCGCCATTTTGGTGTGCCGTCGGCATTGACCACGGGCAAGCCGGGTTTGGTCATGTCAGCCGTGAAGGCGGTGTACCAGAAAATTTGTTGCGCAATTTGTCCTTGCGCTGGCACGGGACCGGCTTCGCCAAAGGTCATGCCTGTGGCTTCTTTGGGCGCATATTTTTTCATCCAGTCCACGTACTTGGTCAGCGCATAGACAGCCGCTGGCGAGTTGGTCGCACCACCGCGAGACACTGAAGCGCCTACAGGCGTGCACTTGTCATCGGCCACGCGAATGCCCCACTCGTCCACGGGCATGCCGTTGGGAATGCCTTTGTCAGCTGTACCGGCCATGGACAACCATGCGTCGGTGAAACGCCAACCCAGCGAAGGATCTTTCTTGCCGTAGTCCATGTGACCATAAATGGGCTTGCCATCTATGTTTTTCACGTCGTTGGTGAAAAAGTCGGCGATGTCCTCGTAGGCGCTCCAGTTCAAAGGCACGCCCAAGTCGTAGCCGTATTTGGCTTTGAATTTGTCTTGCAAGTCTTTGCGAGCGAACAAGTCAGCGCGGAACCAATACAGGTTGGCGAATTGTTGGTCGGGCAGTTGGTAGAGCTTCTTGTCGGGGCCCGTGGTGAAGCTGGTGCCGATGAAGTCTTTCAAATCCAAACCTGGATTGGTCCACTCTTTGCCATTGCCGGCCATGTAATCTGACAACGGCATGATTTTTCCGTAGCGGTAGTGCGTTCCGATCAAATCGGAATCGGAAATCCACCCGTCATAAATCGATTTGCCGGATTGCATCGATGTTTGGAGTTTTTCAACCACATCGCCCTCTTGGATCAAGTCATGCTTGACCTTGATGCCCGTGATTTCTTCAAACGCCTTGGCCAGGGTTTTAGATTCATATTCGTGCGTGGTGATGGTTTCTGACACCACTGAAATTTCATTCACGCCTTTGGCCTTGAGTTTTTTGGCTGCATCCATGAACCATTTCAACTCGGCCATTTGCTTGTCTTTGGATAGCGTAGATGGCTGAAATTCGCTATCGACCCATTTTTTCGCTTCTGGCTCACCCGCCCAGGCGCTATGACCCAGCACCACAGCGGCTGCAGCAAAAGCCAGCGCACCATATTTCATCTTCATGTCTGTCTCCTCATGCGTTGTGTTCCCCACGGCGATCAACCTCGGTCTGGGGGGAATGAATCAGACCGACTCGGGTGAATGTTTGTTCAGCCCTTGCGCATGACAAGAACCAACCAAACTGCACTCAACGATGTCCCCCACCAAATCGAGGGTTCATCCAACAATCCCAATGCGCTGGCCAACCAACCTGCGCTGCCGACAAACATCAAATTGATGTAAGCCGCGCCCAACAGACCGATGAACAACCGATCTCCTCGGGTGGTGACCAATGGCAAAAAACCTTTGCGCGCCAGGGTTGGCGATTTGATTTCCCAAATCGTCATCCCGATCAGCATCAGCACGATCACAATAAAAAACACGGCCACGGGGGGCGTCCAATACATCCAGCTCAACATGGCGCCTCCTTCAAACACGTCCCATCGCAAAACCTTTTGCGATGTAGTGACGAACAAACCAAATCACGATGGCGCCGGGCACGATCGTCAACACACCTGCCGCAGCCAAAGTGGCCCAATCCATGCCCGAAGCGCTCACCGTTCGCGTCATGGTGGCCACGATGGGTTTGGCGTTGACGCTGGTGAGCGTTCGCGCCAACAGCAACTCAACCCAACTGAACATGAAGCAAAAGAAAGCCGTCACGCCCACGCCCGCCTTGATGAGGGGCAAAAAGATGCGCACAAAAAAGCGCGGAAAGCTGTACCCATCGATGTAGGCCGTTTCGTCGATTTCGCGCGGAATGCCGCTCATGAAGCCTTCCAAAATCCACACGGCAAGCGGCACGTTGAAAAGCAAATGCGCCAAAGCCACAGCCAGGTGTGTATCCATCAAACCCACGGTGGTGTAGAGCTGAAAAAAGGGCAACAAGAAAACAGCGGGTGGCGTCATCCGATTGGTCAACAGCCAAAAGAACACGTGCTTGTCGCCCAAGAAGCTGTAGCGAGAAAAAGCATAGGCCGCTGGCAAGGCAACACTGACAGAAATCAGGGTGTTCATGCCCACATAAATCAAACTGTTGATGTAGCCCGAATACCAAGATTCATCGGTGAAGATGGTCATGTAATTGGCAAACGTGATGTGCTGAGGAAACAAAGTGAAGGTGGACAAAATTTCCTCATTGGTGCGCAAACTCATGTTGAACATCCAATAAATCGGCAGCAACGCAAAGACCACGTAGAGCCACAAAAAAAGTGTGCGTTTTTTGAAACGATGCTCATGCATGTTCATGCTCCTTGGCGGCTGTTCCAACTTGTTGCATCCAGTTGTAGAGGATGAAGCAGAGCAACAAAATGATGAGGAAATAAATCAGAGAAAACGCGGCAGCGGGCCCCAAATCAAACTGCCCAACCGCTTTTTGCGTGAGGTACTGGCTTAAGAAAGTCGTGGCATTGCCAGGACCACCGCCTGTGAGCACAAAGGGTTCGGTGTAAATCATGAAGCTGTCCATGAACCGCAAGAGCACCGCGATCATCAACACGCCGCGCATTTTGGGCAACTGAATGAATCGGAACACAGCAAACTTAGAGGCGCCATCAATGCGAGCCGCTTGGTAGTAAGCATCGGGGATGCTGCGCAATCCAGCAAAAGCGAGCAAGGCCACCAAAGGCGTCCAATGCCAAACGTCCATCACCAAAACGGTCACCCATGCATAGGTCGCGTCGCCTGTGTAGTTGTAATCAAAACCCATCGCTTGCAAGGTGTAGCCCAACAAACCGATGTCAGCACGGCCATAGATTTGCCAAATTGTGCCCACCACGTTCCAAGGAATCAGCAAGGACAAAGCCACTGTGACCAAGGTGACCGAGGACTTCCATCCCTGCGCAGGCATGGACAAAGCCAAGGCCACGCCCAATGGAATTTCCACCACCAACACCGAAAAAGAAAACACCAGCTGACGCCACAAAGCCTCGTGCAAATCTTGATCTCGCATGACTTGCGCAAACCACTCTGTGCCAACAAAGACTCGACGCTCGGGTGAAATGATGTCTTGCACGGAGTAGTTCACCACGGTCATCAGCGGAACTATGGCTGAGAAAGCCACGCACAAGAGCACGGGCAAGATCAGAAACCACGCTTTTTGGTTGACGGGCTTCATGCCAACAACTCCTCATTTTTGTAGAAACATGTGTGCGCACCCAAGACTTGCAAGTGCACGCCCTGCCCCACATTCAAGCTCGGATGATCGAGCGGCAATCGCACCCGAATGGTTTGTCCTTCACACAGCGCGGTCATCAAGTAACTGGTGCCCAAATCTTGCCAACGCAACACTTGCGCAGGCAAGGTGTTGTGCATCGGCTGCGTCGAAACGCCCACATATTCAGGACGAATGCCTAAGCGAATTTCTTGGGTTTTATGCAAGCGATCGAGCAACGTCGAATCCACTGACAACGTGCTTTGACCCACACGCAAGGCGTGGTCTTGAAACGTTGCGGGCAAAAAATTCATCCCAGGTGAG
>CAIYFE010000202.1 GCA_903925445.1 uncultured Burkholderiales bacterium
ACCACACGGTTGCCTGAAACGCCGGCTTCACCGCCGAAGAACTCGGAAAACATCAACGACATGGCAAACACCAATTCGGCCATGCCCAGCGTGATCATGGAAAAAGTGGTTCCCGATTTGCGGGTGGTGACATAACCGAACAAGAAGGCAAAAAACATACCGCCCAGGCCTCCCACCAAGGGAATCAGCGTGACCGGAATATTCAACGAGCCACTGGCGGCTGCATTCAATGCGTGCATGGCCAAGTAAGCGCCCAAGCCGGTGTAGACCGCGTGCCCAAAACTCAACATGCCACCCTGCCCCAACAACATGTTGAAAGACAAGCAAGCAATGATGGCCACACCCATTTGCGACAGCATCGTGATCGACAAGTTGCTGCTAAAGAGCTTGGGCATGACGCACAAAACAACCAAGAACAGGCTCCAAATCAGCCAGCGCGCAACGTTGTAGGGTTTGAATTCGTAATGTGTTCGCATGTCTCAAGTCTCCCGGGTACCCAACAGACCCTTGGGTCGGAAGATCAAAATCAAAACCAAAAACAAGTAAGGCAAGATGGGCGCCACCTGCGACACCGTCAATCGCAACACAGAATTTCCTTGCATGGCCGCACTGATCTGAAAGCCAACGGATTGCAGCAAATCGATCATCGAGTAATCAATCGCCACCGCAAAGGTTTGGATCACACCGATCAACACCGAGGCCAAAAAGGCGCCGGCCAAAGAGCCCATGCCACCCACCACCACCACCACAAAGATGACGGAGCCGACGGTGGCCGCCATGGCAGGCTCAGTCACAAAAGTACTGCCACCAATCACGCCGGCCAAAGCGGCCAAGCCTGTGCCCACACCAAACACCAACATGAAAACACGGGGCACGTTGTGACCCAGTGACTCCACCGCTTCAGGGTGCGTCAAGGCAGCTTGAATGACCAATCCGACCCGGGTGCGGGTCAGCAACAGCCACAAACCCAGCATCATCAACAAGGCCACGATCATCATGAAACCTCGCGTGGCAGGAAACGGTGAACAAACCACTGTGATGGCCGCATCGGCTGCACGACACAACTCGGCAGAAGCACTTCCCCCAACCAATGACAGGCCTTGTTGGGAGTTTTGAATCAAGGTAAAGGCGGGGCCTTGCAGCGACTCGGGCGGTTGAAACTCCACCGCGGTTTGTCCCCAAATCAGTTTGACGACTTCCAACACAACATAAGACAAACCAAAAGTCACCAGCAACTCGGGCACATGTCCAAACTTGTGAACCCGACGCAGGCACAAGCGTTCAAACAAAGCGCCCAACAAGCCACCTAAAAACGGAGAAATCACCAACGCGGGCCAAAAACCAATCACGCTGTTGAGCGTGTAGCCAATGTAGGCGCCAATCATGTAAAAGCTGGCGTGCGCGAAATTGAGCACACCCATCATGCTGAAAATCAACGTCAGCCCAGAGCTGAGCATGAACAACAGCAAGCCATAGCTCAAACCGTTGAGCATGGAGATGAAAAAAAACTCCATGTGATACCTTGTTCGACTTTTGAAAAAACAAGGCGCGCCTCCCAACGCGCCTTGCTGCTTACATCCTGCGCTTTAGGGGCGTTTCATTTGGCAGCTGGTGGGCGTGCTGGCCACGTAGGACTCAAATGCTTTGACAGGTGCCAAAGTCATGCCCGTGTTTTCTGGGCTGTAAGGGTATTTTTTGTCCGCTTTTTGCCAGACGGTCATGAACAGCGGTTGTTGCAATTGGTGGTCTGTTTTACGCATTTCAACTTCACCGCTGAAGCTGTCGTACTTCAAGCCTTCAAACGCAGCCGCGACCTTGACGGGATCGGTCGATTTCGCATTGGCCATGGCTTGGCTCAAGCCTTTGAAGATGTGAACCACCGAGCCTTCATAGAAGTCATCTTTGAATTTGGCTTGGAATTCATTCATCCATTTTTGCGTTTGACCCCCCATGTTGTAGTGGTTGTAGGCAATTTGGAAAACACGACCTTCGCCACCTTTGCCCAGCGCGGTAGGTGTGCCGGTCACGCCCGTGTAGTAGGTGTAGAACTTGCCGTTGTAGCCGCTTTCGTTGGCTGCTTTGACCAACAAGGCCAAATCAGAACCCCAGTTGCCGGTGATCACCGTGTCTGCGCCCGAGGCTTTGATTTTTGCAATGTAGGGCGCGAAGTCGCGCACTTGCGCGAGTGGGTGGTAATCCTCACCAACGATCTGCACGTCAGGGCGTTTGCGCGCCAAGTTTTCACGTGCGTACTTGGCCACTTGGTGACCGTGCGAGTAGTTCTGATTCATCAAGAAGACTTTTTTGATGTCTTTTTGATCGGCCATGAAGGTCGTCATGGCTTCCATTTTCATGGACGTGTCGGCAT
>CAIYFE010000203.1 GCA_903925445.1 uncultured Burkholderiales bacterium
CTTCCCGTCTGGGCGAGTGCGCAACACTGCAAATTGATCCGCAATTCAGACGACGCAAATTACTGTCGCAGCATTGAAAAAGGTGACCGCAAGTACTGTAAAAAAATTGTCGCCAACGACAAACAAAACTTGTGTTTAGGCAAAGCCGATAACAATGCCAACTATTGCAAAGAAATCAAAGATGCCAAAATGCGCAAGCACTGCCAAGATAGCATGCGCTAACTTAGTGAGCTGATCAAGCCTCGATCAAAGCCTCTTGCATCACGCGACCAACCGACTCGAAATAGTTGTGCGCATTTTGGGTGGGCACCAAATATTTGGTTCGGCGGTTTTTGCCTTCAAACACCGTATCGATGTACCCCATCTCGCGCAATTGATCCAATTTGCGATGGATGGTGGCCGGAGAGGCAATGCTCTCCAAGCCCATGGCTTCGGTGACGGTCAATGGCTTTTGTTGCTCAAAGCGCACGGCAATGACTTCCAGCAGCTTTTTGGCATCCAAGTCAATGCTTTGCGACTGCTCAACTTCAAGCGCCTGAAGCAGGTTCAAAAAACGCATGTAAATCTGTTTTGTGGACATATCAAGTCTCGGATATTTTGAGTAACGCTAACTATTTTATACACATTTCTCAAAAATCGCTATTTTGTTACTTTTGGGTTAAAACATCGCCAATGCATAAATACTTCATTTCTAAATATTCTTCCATGCCATGTTGAGAACCTTCGCGCCCTAAGCCAGATTGCTTAACGCCGCCAAATGGCACGTGTTCCGTGGCAATGATGCCCACATTGATGCCCACCATGCCGTACTCCAAGGCTTCGCTCACGCGGTAGATGCGGCCAATGTCGCGGCTGTAGAAGTAGCTGGCCAAGCCGAATTCGGTGTTGTTGGCAGCATCGATCGCTTCTTGTTCCTTGTGAAAGCGAAACACGGGTGCGAAGGGGCCAAAGGTTTCTTCTTTGGCGCACAGCATGTCGGCGCGCGCCTCACCAATGACAGTGGGTTCGAAAAATTGTCCATTCATGGCGTGTCCGCCCGCGAGCACTTTGCCGCCTTTGTCGATGGCGTCTTGCACGTGGCGTTGGACTTTTTCGACGGCGGATTTTTCGATCAGGGGGCCTTGTGTCACGCCTTGTTCAAAGCCGTTGCCAACTTTGAGGGTTTGCACTTTGGCTGCGAACTTTTTGACGAACTCGTCGTACACGCCGTCTTGCACGTAGATGCGGTTGGCGCAAACGCAGGTTTGTCCGGCGTTGCGGTATTTGCTGGCCATGGCGCCTTCGACGGCGCTGTCAATGTCGGCGTCGTCAAACACGATGAAGGGGGCATTGCCGCCCAATTCCAAGGACAGTTTTTTCACGGAAGGGGCTGATTGCGCCATCAAAATGCGGCCAACTTCGGTCGAACCTGTGAAGCTGATGTGGCGCACGATGTCGCTGGCGCAAAACACTTTGCCCACGGCAATGCTGTTGTCGCTGTCGGCTGTCAAGACGTTGAGCACGCCCGCTGGAATGCCAGCCCGCACCGCCAATTCCGCCGCAGCCAGCGCGGTCAAAGGCGTGAGTTCGGCGGGTTTGATGACCACTGGGCAGCCAGCCGCCAGCGCGGGTGCGACTTTGCGGGTGATCATGGCCAGCGGGAAATTCCAAGGTGTGATGGCCGCGCACACGCCGATGGGTTGCTTCAACACCATCAAGCGGCGGTTGTTGTCAAACTGGGGCAGGGTTTCGCCGTTGACCCGTTTGGCTTCTTCGGCAAACCATTCCACAAAACTGGCGCCGTAGGCGATTTCGCCTTTGGCTTCGGCCAAAGGTTTGCCTTGTTCGGCGGTGAGGATGCGCGCCAAGTCTTCTTGGTTGGCCATCAACAACTCGAACCATTTGCGCAAAATGGCGCAACGCTCTTTGGCGGTTTTGTTGCGCCAAGCAGGCCACGCGGCATTGGCGGCGTCAATGGCAGCGCTGGCATCGGCGGTGGCCAAGTTGGCCACATCGGCGAGTTTTTGGCCTGTTGCGGGGTCGTGCACATCAAAACGGCTGCTGCCTTTGAGCCACTGACCGTTGATCAGCGCATCGGTTTTGAGCAAGCTGGGGTCGTTCAGCAAAGAGAGCGGGGCAGTCTTCATGTCCATGTGGGTTCTCCAAATCAATTTACCCGTGAGCATACAGCGCGCGTATTGACCTGAATGACTCTGGGGTGACACGAAAACTATAATTTCCAGATGACTACTCCCCAAAAATTCACCGTCGCCGAGATTCGTAAAACCTTTTTGGACTTTTTTGCCTCCAAAGGACACACCGTGGTGGCTTCCAGCCCTTTGGTGCCGGGCAATGATCCAACCTTGATGTTCACCAACTCGGGCATGGTGCAGTTCAAAGACGTGTTTTTGGGCACGGACAAACGTTCTTATGTACGTGCCGCTTCGGTGCAAGCCTGTTTGCGCGCTGGTGGCAAACACAACGATTTAGAAAACGTGGGTTACACCGCGCGTCATCACACATTTTTTGAAATGTTGGGCAACTGGTCGTTTGGCGATTACTTCAAGCGCGAGAGTTTGAAGTGGGCGTGGGAATTGCTGACCGAAGTCTACAAATTGCCCAAAGAGCGCTTGCTTGCCACGGTCTATCAAGAAGACGACGAGGCCTACGACATCTGGACGAAAGAAATTGGCTTGCCCCCTGAGCGGGTGATTCGCATTGGTGACAACAAGGGTGGGCGCTACAAGTCCGACAACTTTTGGATGATGGCCGACACCGGTCCGTGCGGTCCTTGCTCTGAAATTTTTTATGACCACGGCGATCACATTCCCGGCGGCCCACCCGGTAGCCCCGACGAAGACGGCGACCGTTTCATTGAAATTTGGAACAACGTGTTCATGCAGTTCAACATGGCCGAAGACGGTTCGGTTACGCGTTTGCCGGCGCCTTGTGTGGACACCGGCATGGGTCTGGAGCGCTTGGCAGCGATCTTGCAGCATGTGCACAGCAACTATGAAATCGATTTGTTCGACACCCTCATCCAAGCGGCTGCGCGTGAAACGGGTTGCAAAGACCTGAGCAACAAGTCGTTGCGCGTGATCGCAGACCACATTCGTGCCACGGCCTTTTTAGTCAGCGATGGCGTGGTGCCAAGCAATGAGGGGCGCGGTTATGTGCAACGTCGCATTGTGCGTCGCGCGATTCGACATGGTTATTTGCTCGGGCAGAAAAAACCGTTCTTTCACAAACTCGTGCCTGACTTGGTGCAACTCATGGGGCAGGCGTATCCCAACTTGGCGCAACAAGCCGAACGCATCACCGCAGTTTTAAAGACGGAAGAAGAGCGGTTTTTTGAAACGCTGGAAGTTGGCATGCAGCTGTTGGATGCGTCGTTGGACAACGGTGTTCAAGTGCTGCCCGGTGAAGTGGCTTTCAAATTGCATGACACCTATGGTTTTCCACTCGATTTGTCGGCCGATGTGTGCCGTGAACGTGGGGTGAGCGTAGACGAGGCGGGCTTTGCGGCCGCCATGGAAAAACAAAAATCACAAGCCCGTGCCGCTGGCAAATTCAAGATGGACAAAGCGCTGGAGTATGCCGGCGCAAGCAATGAATTTGTCGGCTACGAGCGTTTGAGCCAACCCGCCAAAGTGGTCGCGCTTTATGTGGATGGGCAGTCGGTGGCCGAGCTCAAGCACGGACAAAGTGGCGTGGTCGTGCTCGAGCGCACGCCGTTTTATGCCGAAAGCGGGGGTCAAGTGGGCGACGAAGGCACGCTGGTAAGCGGTTCGGCTCACTTTGAGGTGCAAGACACGCTGAAAATCAAAGCCGATGTGTTTGGTCATCACGGCACGCTCACACAAGGTACCTTGGCGGTGGGAGACACGGTCGATGCACAAGTCAACACGGCGCTGCGCGCTGCCACGGTACGCAATCACTCGGCCACGCACTTGATGCACAAGGCCTTGCGCGAAGTGCTGGGCACGCATGTGCAGCAAAAGGGCAGCTTGGTCAATGCCGAGCGCACCCGTTTTGACTTTGCGCACAACGCCCCGGTGACCGATGACGAAATTCGTCAAATCGAAGCCCGTGTGAACGCCGAAATTTTGGCCAACGCCCCTGCACAAGCGCGTGTGATGGACATCGAATCGGCGCAAAAAACCGGCGCCATGATGCTGTTTGGTGAGAAATATGGCGACACCGTGCGCGTGCTGGACATTGGTTCAAGCCGCGAGTTGTGCGGGGGCACCCACGTCAACGCGACAGGCGACATTGGCTTGTTCAAAATCGTGGCCGAAAGTGGTGTTGCGGCCGGTGTGCGTCGCATCGAAGCCGTGACAGGCACACACGCGTTGGCGTATTTGCAATCGCTGGAAGACACGGTGCACCAAGCGGCTGGTGCGCTCAAAGCCACGCCCGCAGAGTTGAATCACCGCATTGCCCAAGTGCTTGAGCAAGTGCGTGCGTTAGAAAAAGAAATGACGGCGCTCAAAGGCAAAGTGGCGTCGGCCCAAGGGGATGAGTTGATGACGCAAGCCATCGACATCAAAGGGGTGAAAGTTTTGGCGGCCAAGCTCGAAGGTGCAGATGCTAAAAGCCTTCGCGAGACCATGGACAAGCTCAAAGACAAGCTCAAAACTGCGGCGATTGTGTTGGCCGCCGTCGATGGCGACAAAGTGCAAATTGCTGCCGGTGTAACGGCTGACACCGTGGGCAAAGTCAAAGCGGGTGAGTTGGTCAACTTTGTGGCCCAACAAGTGGGTGGCAAAGGCGGTGGCAAGCCCGACATGGCAATGGCCGGTGGCACCGATGCCTCTGGATTGCTTGCGGCTTTGGCCAGCGTGCAGGCGTGGGTGACGCAAAAGCTTTGAAGCCTTGCGCCTCAACCTGGGCAGCGCAATCGCAGTTGCAAGCGGCTTTCAAAAAAGCGCGCTTGCCCCGTGATGGGGTCGGTGAAAGCCAAAGACCGTGCCAACAGTTGCAGCGGTTGGGTGAAATCTTCGGGCTCGTCGGCGCGCCGTTTGATTTGCGGATAAAACTGATCGCCCTCAATCGGCGCCCCCAAAGCCGTCAGGTGAATGCGCAGTTGGTGGCGTTTTCCCGTCACGGGTTCGAGGCGGTAAAGGGCCACATCGTTGGCGGCGTGAAGCAAAGACACATGCGTTTCGCTGTTGGGCTCGCCAGCGGTTTCTTGTGAGCGAAAAAAATCAGCCGATGCCTCGATGCGGCTGCGCCGCGTGATCGGCCAGCGCACATTTTCTAAACGGGGCGCAACGGCCTCGTACACCTTGCGAACCGCTCGTTCGCGAAACAAGGCTTGGTAAGCCCCGCGGTCTTGGGCTCGAACGCTGAACAACACCAGCCCCGCCGTTTCACGGTCGATTCGATGGATGGGGCTGAGCATCTCAAGCTGCAAATCACGCTTGAGTTGCACCAGCAAACTCTGCTGCACATAGCGCCCGCTGGGCGTGACGGGCATGAAATGCGGTTTGTCTGCCACCACCAAATGGTCATCTTGAAACAACACCGTGGCGCGCGCGGGCAGCACCGGCTCAAGCCCCACATCGCGGTAATAAAACACCCGCGTGTTGGGCGTGTAACTTTGCGCAGCAGCAATGGGCTCGCCCAAGGTGTTGAGCACCTGAGCTTGCGCCATGCGCGAGTGCCATTGTTCGCGCGAAACCGCAGGCAATCGTTCGCACAAAAAGTCCAGCACGGTTGGCCAATGACCCGCAGGCAGCGCCACACAGCTGGGGCTCACGCCGTTGCGCGTGGGCAGATGCGCGGGCTTTTGCAAACGCGTCATGGCCGGGTTGGGAAAGTTTCAGCGTCTGAGGAAAACCAAATCCCATACGCCGTGCCCCAACTTGAGGCCACGGTTTTCAAACTTGGTCAGCGGACGGTAGTCGGGCTTGGGGGCAAAGCCCTCGGCGGTGTTTTGCAACAAGGGTTCAGCCGATAAAACGTCCAGCATTTGCTCGGCGTAAGGTTGCCAATCGGTGGCCAAATGCAAGTAGCCACCCGGGCGAATGTGCTGCACCAGCCGGTGAACAAACGGGCTTTGAATCAGCCGGCGTTTGTGATGGCGGCTTTTGTGCCACGGATCGGGAAAGAAAATGTGCACGCCATCCAAGCTGTTGTCGCCCAGCATGTGGTCCATCACCTCGACGGCGTCATGCTGCACGATGCGGATGTTGGAAATCAACGCTTCGCCACACCGTTTGAGCAAGGCGCCAACACCTGGGGCATGCACTTCGCAGCACAAGAAATTGTCATCGGGGCGCGTTTGCGCAATTTTGGCGGTGGCGTCGCCCATGCCAAAACCGATTTCCAAAATCAGTGGCGCAGCGCGGCCAAAGGCTGAAGTCGTGTCCAGTCGGCTGGTTTGGTAGGGCAGCAAAAACTTTGCGCCATATTGCTCAAATGCGCGCGTTTGCCCCGGCCCCATGCGCCCCGCGCGCAGCACGTAGCTTTTGATGACGCGCATGAAAGGCGTCGGTGTGTCGGTGGGTGCAGCATCGGGTAGATCGGCAGAAGTCATGGCAATGGGTTTGTCAAATCAACCCGTGATTATCGCGGGACTGACAACGCCGCTAAAGCGTCAAATGGCGCCAGACCCAAGACTCGCGCCGCTTGGTTGACGGCTTGGAGTGGATTGCTCAAATCCAGAGCCTGGGCGCCGTTTTGTTTGGAGAGTTTTTCGCCGTTTGCCCCGAAGACCAGCGGGGTGTGCAAGTAGCGCGGTGTGGGCAGACCCAAAGCGCGTTGCAAAAGAATCTGCCGCGCGGTGTTGTCTGCCAAGTCTTCACCGCGCACCACGTCGCTCACGCCTTGCGCGGCATCGTCCACCACCACTGCGAGTTGATAGGCCCACAAACCATCAGCGCGGCGCAACACAAAGTCGCCTACTTCTTGTGCCACGTCCTGGGTTTGTTCACCCAAGCGGCGGTCTTGCCACTGCAAAGGCGTGGGCAATTGCAGCGTGTCGATCACACGTTGCACATCCAATCGCCAAGCCCGTGCTGCTTTGCCTTGCAATCCGTTGCGACAAGTGCCGGGGTAGACCGCTGCCGTGTGCCGTTGTTTGAGTCGACCTTGCTCGGCTTGCGCGGCTTCTATGTCTTTGCGCGAGCAGCCGCAGGGATAAGCCAAGCCACGTTTGATCAATTGCCCCAGCGCGGCTTTATAGGCCGCATTGCGTTGCGATTGGTACATCACGGGCGCATCGCTGACCATGCCGCAAAGACGCAGTTGTTCGAGCAACGCCACATCGGCGCCTAGGATGCAACGCGGCGTGTCAACGTCTTCGATGCGCACCAGCCAACGCCCACCTTGCTGGCGAGCGTCCAAGTAGCTGGCCAGCGCTGCCACCAAAGAACCGGGATGCAGCAACCCTGTGGGCGAGGGCGCAAATCGACCAACGTAGCGCATGCGGGCATTAACCTGACAAACTTAACTTAACGAACTTAACAAACGGCCAGCGCCAATTCCAAGCCTGAAATGAAGGCGTCTTCCACGCGGTGGCCGATGTGCCAATCGCCGCAGGTGCCCAAGCCTGACTTGGCATCGTATAAAAAGTGCTGTTCCAGAGGTTGAATGGTTTGCGCGTAGCGCCACAGATGCACATCGGCATGGGTGGGCTGCGCACGAATGCCCGTGAGTTCAGAAAACGCTCGCAGCAACTTGGCTTGGACCCGATCGGGGCTGTCTTCGAGGTGCTCTTGCGACCAAGCTGCACTGGCTTGCACCGTCCAGCGTTCGATGCGACCGCGTCCGGGCTTGGAAGATTCGCGCGTCAACCAAGCCACGCGGTGGTGGGTGCTGCGCGCTGCATTCCACTGCGGGCCCAAATGGGGCAAGCCGGGTTGACTGGCTTGGGGAAAAGCCAGCATCAAGGTCCAGCAAGGGGCGACTTCGACTTTTTCAATCTCCTCGACCCACTGCTTAGAGGACACCGATGGGCCCGAGTTGCGCAAAAGCTGTTGCGCCTGCACAGACGGCATGGCCAGCAACACGCGATCAAATCCTGTGTGTGCCCAAGCGCTTTCGTGTTCGTCTTGCATGTCAACGCCGTGCAATGTCCAAAGACCTTTGGCGTTGCGCTCCAGTCGTTCAATTTTGATTTGGGTTTGCAACTGCTCGCCCAAGGGTTGCGCCCAATGCCGCACCAATGCATTCATGCCAGGCGTGGCCACAAAATGCGCCTCGCGCGTGGGGCGCGCCGCTTCAAACACATGGCCCAGCGGATCGAGCACCCGCACCGCATTGGCGCTCCAAGGGCGACAAATTTTTTCGGTGCCCGGCACGCTTTGCAATGCCAGTGAAAACCGGGGATCGCGAACGGTGAAATATTGCGTGCCGTGGTCAAAGCTGCCAAAGACGGTCTCACGGGTGGACATGCGTCCACCAGCGCCTCGGCTTTTTTCAAACACGTGCACACGGTGACCTGCTTTGAGCAAAGTTCGTGCGGCGGTGATGCCAGCCATGCCGGCACCGATGATGGCGATGTTGTGTTTCATGGCTTGACTCTACACGCTCACAGGCGTTGTTTTTCCTCGGGGGTTTACCAGTAAGGCCGCGCGGGTGGTGGGACTTTGCAATTGCGTGAGCCACCATTGCAACGCACGACCGCCTTTGTCTTGGGTTGGCGATTGTGCCCGCCACGCGTAACTGAGTTGCGCCACACGTGTGGTGCGCTGTACTTTTTTGACCTTCAACACGCCAGTTTCAATCAAGGCTTGGATGCGAGGTTCGGGCAAAAAGCCAACGCCCAGACCGCGCGCTTGCGCATCGATTTTTGCGTTCATGTTGGGCACCGTAAAAACCGCTTGCCCGGGCAGCAATCCCACCGACATGCCGCTGCCGCGCTGGGTGGAGTCGGCCACGGCCACCGCGCGGTGTTGTCCGATCAAAGCATCGCTCAAAGGTTCGGGCGCTTGTGCCAACGGGTGGTGCGGTGCCAAGGCAAACACAAATCGCATCGGGCCAATCGGATGACTTTGTAAGCGCAGGCTTTCTCCGCTGGTCGAAGGATTGCCCGGAATGCCCAGCGCCAAATCGGCTTGACCGCTGCTGAGCGCCTCCAGCGTGCCGGTCAGGGTTTCGTGGCGAATGCGCAAACGGGTAGGGGCGTTGAGGTTGAGAAACGCCTCGCACAACTCCATGACCGTGCGCTCATCCAAGATGCTGTCCACGGCCAGTGTGAACTCACTTTCCCAACCGGTGGCAATGCGTTTGACGCGGTTGGCAATGTTGTCCATGTCGGCCAGCAAACGGGCGCCTTCGCGCAACAGTTCTTCGCCCGCAGCAGTGAGTTGGGCGCGCCGCGAGCTGCGGTCAAACAGCAGCACATCCAAGGCGTCTTCGATTTGCCGGACCCGGTACGTCAAGGCGCTGGGCACCAGACCCAGCCCGCGCGCAGCGGCTGCCAAGCTGCCAGCTTCTTGCACGGCCTGCAGCATGGCAAGGGAGTCGGGCGTGAGGACGTCGCGAGGGGAATTCATGATTGGGGCTTTGATCGTTCAAATAATTTGAATGATGCCATCAAATGCCATGCACCTCAAGTGGCTTGCTCGCCTCTAAAGTTGAGGCTCATTAGGAGTTCGATCATGTTGACGATTCGCAAATCCCAAGCGCGTGGCTATGCCGATCACGGTTGGCTCAAATCCTTTCACAGTTTTTCCTTTGCCAATTACTACGACCCTGAATTCATGGGTTGGGGCAATTTGCGCGTCATCAACGAGGACCGCATTGCGCCGGGCACTGGCTTTGGCACGCATGGCCACAAAGACATGGAAATCATCAGCTACGTCTTGAGCGGTGAGCTGGCGCACAAAGACAGCATGGGCAATGTCAAAGGCATTCCGCCCGGAGACGTGCAGCGCATGAGCGCAGGCCGTGGTGTCATGCACAGCGAGTTCAACCACGCGCCGCAATCGCAAACTCATTTTTTGCAAATCTGGATCGAGCCCAATGTGCGTGGCATCGAGCCCAGCTACGAGCAGCAAGCCGTTTCGCCAGCCGATAAACGCGGCAAACTGGTGCGCATCGCGGGGCCTGAGCAGGCGCGGGTCAAAATCCATGCCGATGCCAATTTGTACGCAGGCTTGTTCAACGACGCCGAACACGCCCAACTGCAGATTGCAGCAGGTCGCAAAGCCTATGTGCATTTGATTCGCGGGCAATTGCAGGTCAACGGCGTTGCCCTGCAAACAGGAGACGCAGCCCTGCTGCAAGACGAAACCCAAATCACTCTGAACCAAGGCCAAGACGCCGAGGTGCTGGTATTTGATTTGGCCGCTTGATTTTTCATTTTTTTCACAAGGAGTCAGACATGACAAAAACCGTCGTTATTTATCACTCAGGTTATGGCCACACACAACGCGTGGCGCAATTTGTGGCCGAGGGCGCAAAAGCCCAGCTCATCGCCATCGATGCAGACGGCAACATCACCGATGCCGATTGGGAAACTTTGGATGCGGCTGACGCCATCATCTTTGGTTCACCCACTTACATGGGCATGGCTTCTTGGCAATTCAAAAAATTCGCCGACGCGACCTCCAAACGCTGGTTCACCAGCGCATGGAAAGACAAAGTGGCTGGTGGTTTCACCATTTCCGCCAGCCCCAGCGGCGACAAACTCTCGACAGTTCAATACTTCATGACTTTGTCCATGCAGCAAGGCATGGTTTGGGTGGGTCAACCCGCCATGAACGACGGCACGATCAACCGCTTGGGCTCCAACTCTGGCGTGATGTCGCAAGTCGGACCCACCAGCCCAGCCGCTGACATTCCCCAAGGCGATTTGGACACCGCCAAGGCGTACGGCGAGCGCGTCGCGCACGTGGCAGCCAAACTGCGCGGCTGATGTGAACTGATTTCGGAGTGCCTACAATCTGGCGCATGTTTGTTCACCTGCGCCTTCACTCCGAATTTTCTGTCGTTGACGGAACCAACCGCATCGACGAAGTGGTGAAAGCCGCTGCGGCTGATGGTCAAGTTGCCTTGGCCATCACCGACTTGAACAACATGTTTGGTGCGATCAAGTTCTACAAAGAAGGTCGCGGCAAAGGCGTCAAGCCCTTGATTGGCGCAGAAATATTTTTAGAAAGCCTGACCCAAGATGTGGCGCAAACCTCGCGCCTGATTTTGTTGGTGCAAAACCACCAGGGTTACTTGAATTTATGTGAGCTGCTGTCGCGCGGTTGGACGCAAAACGTTCACAAAGCCGTGGCCGTGATCAAACTGGAATGGCTGCAAGAACTCTCGCAAGGCTTGATTGCTTTGTCTGGCGCACAAGCGGGCGCAGTGGGTCAAGCCCTGATGCAAGGCGATACCCAAAGAGCCAGCGATGTGGCTTTGCAGTTGGCGGGTTTATTCACCCACCGTTTCTACATGGAGCTGCAGCGCGCTGGGCGAGTTGACGATGAAACCCATGTGGCCGCCGCCGCTGAGCTAGCCGCGCGCTTGAATTTGCCCGTGGTCGCCACCCATCCGGTGCAATTCACCGCGCAAGACGACTACGAAGCGCATGAAGCGCGGGTGTGCATTTCTGAAGGTGAAATCTTGGGCAACCAGCGCCGGGTGCGCAAGTTCACCCGCGAGCAGTATTTCAAAAGCAGCGAACAAATGCAGGCGTTGTTTGCCGACTTGCCTGCAGCCATTGCCAACACCGTTGAAATCGCCAAACGCTGCAACCTGAACTTGGTCTTGGGCAAGCCGCAATTGCCCAACTACCCCACACCCAATGGCATGGGCATTGAAGAGTATTTCCGTTTTGCGTCACACGAAGGCTTGAAAGAGCGCTTGGTGCATTTGTACCCCGACCCAGCCAAACGCGAAGCCGAGCGCGAACGATACGAAGCGCGTCTGGAATTCGAAATTGGCACGATCTTGAAAATGGGTTTTCCCGGTTACTTCTTGATCGTGGGGGACTTCATCAACTGGGCCAAAAACAATGGATGTCCAGTGGGACCCGGTCGTGGTTCGGGGGCGGGTTCCTTGGTGGCGTATGCCCTCAAGATCACCGACCTTGACCCCTTGCAATACAACTTGCTGTTCGAACGTTTCTTGAACCCCGAGCGGGTGTCCATGCCTGACTTTGACATCGATTTTTGTCAAACCAACCGCGACCGCGTGATCGACTACGTCAAAGACAAATACGGTCGCAATGCGGTGAGTCAAATTGCCACTTTCGGCACGATGGCGGCTCGCGCTGCGATTCGTGACGTGGGTCGCGTGCTGGACATGAGTTACACCTTTTGCGATGGCATCAGCAAACTCATTCCCAACAAGCCCGGCCAACACATCACCATTGCTGGCGCCATTGAAGCCGAGCCAGTGTTGGCCGAACGACTGGCGCGAGAAGACGAGGTCAAGACCTTGCTGGCTTTGGCGCAAAAACTCGAAGGCATGACCCGCAACGTGGGCATGCACGCCGGAGGGGTGTTGATTGCGCCGGGCAAGTTGACCGATTTTTGCCCTTTGTACCAACAGCCTGGCAGCGATTCAGCGGTCAGTCAATTCGACAAGGACGATGTCGAAGCAGCCGGCTTGGTCAAGTTTGACTTCTTGGGCTTGGCCACGCTCACCATTTTGGAAATCGCGCGCGAGTTCATTATCCAGCGCCACAAGGGGCAAGAAAACTTTGCCTTCGAAAACATCCCCTTGGACGATGCGCCCACTTACAAGCTGTTCCAAGATGGCAAAACCGAAGCCGTGTTCCAGTTTGAAAGTCGCGGCATGCAAGGCATGTTGCGCGACGCTCGACCCACGCGCTTAGAAGACCTGATTGCTCTGAACGCTTTGTACCGACCCGGCCCGATGGATCTGATTCCCAGCTTCGTGGCTCGCAAGCATGGGCGCGAAGAAATCGAATACCCGCACCCCTTGGTGGCCAACATGTTGTCAGAGACCTACGGCATCATGGTCTACC
>CAIYFE010000204.1 GCA_903925445.1 uncultured Burkholderiales bacterium
GGCGTGTTTTTCTTCGTCCACCACGATGGAGCTGACGTTGGCAGGAGCCAGCGCGCCGATCACGAATTGGGCAGGATCTTCGCTCCACAGCACGATGTCAACGCGCTCGCCAGCCAACTCGGTGGTCACCGCATTGACGCGGGTACCGCGAACGCCCACACAAGTGCCGATGGGGTCAACGCGTTTGTCGTTGGAGTGCACCGCAATCTTGGCGCGTGAACCGGGGTCGCGTGCGCACGATTTGATGTCCAGCAAACCTTGCTCGATTTCAGGCACTTCTTGGCGGAACAACTCAACCATGAACTCAGGCGCTGAGCGCGACAACACGATGGGCGCGCCGCGCAGCGTCAAGTCCACTTCCATGATCATGGCGCGCACACGGTCTCCGTTGCGCAAGTTTTCTTTGGGGATCATTTCGCCGCGTCGCAAGCGACCTTCCACACGACCCGATTCGACAATGATGTCGCCCTTGTCCATGCGTTTGACGGTGCCCACGAAAATTTTCTCGCCGCGCGACATGAAGTCGTTGAGCAGCATTTCGCGCTCTGCGTCACGGATTTTTTGCAAGATCACTTGCTTGGCCGCCATCGCGCCGATGCGACCAATGGGCAGTGACTCCACGCCTTCTTCGATGTATTCGCCCTCTTCGACGTCAGACACGCGTTCACGTGCATCCATCAGCAACTCTTCTGCATCGGGGTTTTGCAAGCCGGCTGAATCGGGCACCACCAACCAACGACGGAAAGTTTCGTAGTCGCCCGTGTCACGATTCATGGCCACGCGGATGTCCACGTCACCTTCGTAAAGTTTTTTTGTGGCTTGTGCCAAGGCAGATTCGACTGCACCAAACACAATGTCGCGTTCCACATTTTTCTCACGCGAGATGGCTTCAACCAACATCAACATTTCGCGATTCATGACCACTGCTCCTTTTCCTCAATTCAACGGGGCTTTCTGCCCTTGAAATCAACAATCGGGGCCAGACGTGCTTCGCGCAATTCGTCCAGCATGAAGCCCAGCGCATGGAGCGGGGCTTGTTCTCTTTTTTTACTCACGCGAGCGCCAGGCTTGGTGTTGGGCTCATCACGCCACGTGATTTGCCAACCCTCGCCCGACTCAGGGCGCTCCAACGTGCCACGAAATTTTTTGCGATTGGACGCAACCTGCCCCGCCGCTGCAGCACCCATGGGCGCTTTGAGCGTGACATCAATTTCATAACCCACAAAACGTTCGAAATCGGCTTGGTGTCGCAACGGGCGATCAATGCCCGGAGAAGACACTTCCAAGCGCTTGTACTCCACGCCGTCAACTTCTAAGGCGAACTGCAATTGACGCGTGACACGTTCGCAGTCTTCGACGTTGACAAACTGCTCTGGCGCATCTGCATTCCAAGGCAAATCAATCGTGATGCGCAACAAGCCCCCGGCAGAGCGGTCAATCTCTACCAGGTCGTAACCCAAACCGGTGACAGTTTCTTCTACGATGCTTTGCAAACTCACGTCGAACTAAAACCTTCAAAAACTACCATCAAAAAAGAATCGACCAAAACAAACGGGCGGTAATTACCCGCCCGTTTGGTCGTGAAGCCGCCATTGTAGCGCCTAAATCATTGATTTTGCAAGGGTTTGTAAATTAATCCGCCAAACCAGCCGAGAGTAATAAATGGGTGTACGCATGATTTGGCTGTTGGCTGAGTTGCTCCCAAGTGCCCGACTCTAAGACCTCGCCACCGCGCAAAACCATGACCTGGTGCGCCATGGCGCGCACCACGGCCACATCGTGGGTGATCAGCAAGTAACTCAACCCTCGCTCTTTTTGGAGTTTTTGCAACAATTTCAGCACTTGTTGCTGCGTCGATACATCCAAAGCACTGGTGGGCTCGTCCAACACCAAAACTTCTGGATTGACCATCAACGCGCGCGCAATGGCCAAGCGCTGGCGCTGACCGCCAGAAAATTCATGCGGATAGCGGCGCAGCAAATTAGGAAACTCCGATTCGGTCAAACCCACCGAAGCCAGCGTGATGAGCAAGCGGCGCAAACGCCCCAAGCTGTCCAATTCGGGCTCATGCAAGGCCAAACCTTCGGTGACGATTTCTTCCACCGTCATGCGCGGCGACAACGAGGAAAACGGATCTTGAAACACCACTTGGACTTTGGCGCGCAAAGGCAAGTCTTTGTGCGCCTTGCCGCTCCAAGAGGCGCCATCCACCGTCAAGCTGCCTTGGCTAGGCAACAAACCCAAGGCAGCCAATGCCAAAGTCGATTTGCCAGAGCCCGACTCGCCAATGACGCCCAAGGTTTGTCCTGCGCGAAGCACAAAATCGGCCTGTTTGACGGCATCAAATCGTCCTTTCAAAAACCAACCCAACACACCGCCGCGCTTGACGGGATAACTCACACGCAAGGCCTTGGCATGCAAGCGAATGTCTGCATTGGCTTTTGCTGGCAACACATCGCGCTCGGGCTGGCTGCGAAGCAAACGCTGGGTGTAGGCATGTTGAGGTTGGTTGAGCACTTGAACGGTATCGCCAGACTCCACCAAATGACCTTTTTCCATCACCAACACGCGGTCAGCAAAGCGGCGCACGGTGGCTAAATCATGCGTGATCAGCAAAATGGCCATGCCGTGGCGCTGTTGCAAGGTGTTCAACAAGTCAAGAATTTGTGCCCTGAGCGAGACATCCAACGCCGTGGTGGGCTCGTCGGCAACGAGCAAGCGCGCTTGTGCAGCCAAGGCCATCGCAATCATGACGCGCTGGCGTTGCCCGCCCGAGAGTTGATGCGGATAAGCCGTCATGCGCAACGCCGGGTGATCGATGCCCGTGTCACCCAGCAAACGGGTGGCTTCGTACCAAGCTTCGCGCTTGGGCAAGCCCCGTTTGATTTCCAGCACCTCGCACACCTGATCGCCCACAGTGAACAGCGGGTTGAGCGCCGTCATGGGTTCTTGAAACACATAGGCCACATCGTGACCACGCAGTGCGCGCAACTCACGCGGTTTGAGCTTGACCAAATCCCACGTTTGAGGGACTTCGTCTTCGGCGGCTTCATCTTCGGCGGCGGTCCAAAGGCAACGCCCACTCAGTTGAGCGCCTTCGACCAAGCGCATCAAACTCAAGGCGGTCACGCTTTTGCCCGAACCGGACTCGCCCACCAAGGCCACTTTTTCGCCTTGCTCAACGTTGAAGGTGAGCGAATGCACGACTTCGGTATCGCCAAAGCGAACACAAAAATCGCGCACTTGCAACAAAGGCAACTTCATTGATCGGCCTTTCTGGGATCCAGCGCATCGCGCAAGGCATCGCCCATGAAGGTCAACAACATCAGCGTGATGACCAAGACGGCAAAGGTAGACAAAGAGATCCACCACGCATCGATGTTGTTTTTGCCTTGTGCCAACAACTCACCCAAACTGGGTGTTCCAGGCGGTACGCCCAAACCCAAGAAGTCCAGCGAAGTCAGCGCCAAAATTGCCGCGCTCATGCGAAAAGGCAAGAAAGTCACCACAGGTGTCAAACTGTTGGGCAAGACATGGCGCCAAATGATTTGTGCATTGGACAAGCCCAACGCCCGCGCAGCACGCACGTAGTCCAACTGGCGGTTTCTCAAAAACTCAGCCCGCACATAGTCTGACAAGCCCATCCAACCGAACAAACCCAACAAGATCAACAGCAAGCCAATGCTGGGGTCAAACACAGCCGAAAAAATAATCAGCAAATACAACTCAGGCATGGCGCTCCATATTTCGATGAAGCGCTGCATGGCCAAATCGGTAACGCCCCCAAAAAAGCCTTGAAGTGCCCCCGTCAAAACGCCCAGCACCATTCCGAAAATCGTCAAGGCCAAAGCAAACAACACCGAAATACGAAAGCCATACAGCAACCGCGCCAACACATCGCGCCCCCGGTCATCGGTGCCCAACCAGTTGTCTTGGGAAGGTGGCGCTGGGTTGGGCGCTTTGGCAAAGTAGTTGAGCGTGTCGTATCGGTAAGGGTTAAGGGGGTAAACGGCCCAGTTACCAGGTTTGGCAAATTGGCCTTGGATGAAGGGATCTAAAAAATCGGTGGGCGTTTCAAAGTCGCCGCCAAACGTGGTTTCAGGCAAGGTTTGCACCATGGGCATGTACCAATGGCCGTCATAGCGCGCCAACAAGGGCTTGTCATTGCACAACACCTCGGCAAACAAGCTCATCACAAAC
>CAIYFE010000205.1 GCA_903925445.1 uncultured Burkholderiales bacterium
ACGACAGTAGCCGAGTTCGCCAATGAACTCAAAAAATCGACCAGCACATTGCTAGAGCAATTGGCTGCCGCCGGTGTGTCCAAGGCTTCGGCCTCGGATGCATTGACCGAATCAGACAAACAAAAATTGCTCACACACTTGCAAACCAGTCACGGCACCGCCAGCGCCGAGCGCAAAAAAATCACCTTGGTCAAAAAATCGACCAGTGAAATCAAACAAGCCGATGCCACCGGCAAAGCGCGCACCATCCAAGTCGAGGTGCGCAAAAAACGCACTTTCGTCAAGCGCGACGAAAACGAAGCAACCGAAGTTCCGCCCGATGTGCCCGAAGTTGCGGCAACGGCGTTGCCCACAGCGCCCGTCATCGATGAAGCCGAGTTGGCTCGCCGTGAAGAAGAAGCGCGCCGTCAAGCCGAATTGATTCGCCGCCAAGAAGAAGAGCTGGCTGAAAAACGTCGCCAGCGCGAAGCACAAGAAGCCACCGAGCGCGCACAAGCCCAAGCCAAAAAAGCCCAAGCCGAAGCAGCGGTCAAAGCCTCTGAAGCCACCCAGTCTGACCTGGACCACAGCGCGGCAGAGCAAGAACAAGCCAAGGCCCAAGCACAAGCTCAGGCCAAAGCCGCAGAAGATGAGCTGGAAAAAGCAGCGCAAGCCACCAAAGTGCGTGAAGCCGATGAGGCCCAACGCGCCAAAGACTTGGATTCACGTCGACGCAAAGCGCTGGATGAAGCTGAAGCCATTCGCGCCATGATGAATGCGCCGAAAAAAGTCATGGTGGCTAAAAAGCCTGAGCCCGCACCGAGCGAAAACAAAGCTGCCATCAAAGGCACTTTGCACAAGCCCGCGGGTGGCGGAACGGGCGCAGCCCACAAAGCGGCCGCAGCGCCTGCTGCGGGTGCTGCGGGTGCAGCCAACAAGGAAGTCAAAAGCGCCAAGCTGTCTTCCAGCTGGGCCGATGACCAAGCCAAGAAAAAAGAAATCAAAACCCGTGGCGACGCCAGCGGTGGCGTGGGTCGCAACAGTTGGCGTGCAGGCCCCAAAGGCCGTCGTGGTGGCAACGATCACCGAGGCGGTCGCGAGGAGCAGTCGCAAGCGCCAGCCGAAGCACGTGTGTTTGAAGTCCACGTGCCCGAGACCATCACCGTGGCCGAGTTGGCGCACAAGATGGCGGTCAAAGCCTCTGAAGTCATCAAGCAGTTGATGAAGCTGGGTCAAATGGCCACCATCAACCAACCGCTGGATCAAGACACGGCCATGATTTTGGTCGAGGAAATGGGACACAAGGCCATCGTGGCCGCTTTGGACGATCCAGAGGCCTTCACCGAAGAAGAGTCTTCTGCGCATCACGCCGAATCTTTGCCCCGTGCGCCTGTGGTGACCGTCATGGGTCACGTTGACCACGGTAAAACTTCGTTGCTGGACTACATTCGTCGCGCCAAAGTGGCAGCTGGCGAAGCCGGCGGCATTACGCAGCACATTGGCGCTTACCACGTGGAAACGCCTCGCGGCATGATCTCTTTCTTGGACACCCCAGGTCACGAGGCGTTTACTGCCATGCGTGCGCGTGGTGCACAAGCCACCGACATTGTGATCTTGGTGGTGGCAGCCGACGACGGTGTCATGCCTCAAACCAAGGAAGCGATCAAACACGCCAAAGCAGCGGGTGTGCCGCTGGTGGTGGCGATCAACAAGATCGACAAACCCGGCGCTAACTCTGACCGCGTCAAAGGCGAGTTGGTGGCCGAAGAAGTCGTGCCCGAAGAATTCGGTGGCGATTCGCCATTTTGCGAGGTGTCCGCCAAAACCGGCGCTGGCATTGACGAGTTGCTCGAACAAGTTTTGTTGCAAGCCGAAGTGTTGGAACTCAAAGCGCCTGTGGACGCGATGGCCAAAGGCTTGGTGATTGAAGCGCGTTTGGACAAAGGCCGCGGCCCTGTGGCCACGGTGCTGGTGCAATCTGGCACGCTCAATACAGGCGATGTGGTGCTGGCAGGTCAAACATTTGGTCGCGTGCGCGCCATGTTGGATGAAAACGGCAAGCCCATCAAATCGGCTGGACCTTCCATTCCTGTGGAAGTTCAGGGTTTGACAGAAGTGCCTCAAGCAGGCGACGAGTTCATGGTCATGAGCGACGAGCGCCGTGCCCGCGAAATCGCTACATATCGCGCCGGTAAGGTGCGCAACACCAAGTTGGCCAAACAACAAGCTTCCAAGTTGGAAAACATGTTCTCGGACATGACCTCTGGCGACGTGAAAACATTGCCCATCATCGTCAAAGCCGATGTGCAAGGTTCACAAGAAGCGTTGGCAGCGTCCTTGCTCAAACTCTCTACCAACGAAGTCAAAGTGCAGTTGGTCTA
>CAIYFE010000206.1 GCA_903925445.1 uncultured Burkholderiales bacterium
ACCATCCGTGGTGTCAGGAGCAGGGCGCTCCCAGCGATCTCCACCCCAGCTAGGCACGCGGACGTAGTCGCCGATCTGTGCCCAGCTACCTTCAGTCCAAGGCTGCATGGTGTCGCGGTTTTTGAACGCCAATGGACCAAGCGCCACGACCTTACCGACCATGTTGTTCCACTTTTCGTTCTCTTTGGTTTCGTCAACGATGATGATGCGGCCTGCCTTCTTTTTGATTCGACGCAGTTGCACGATCACTCGACCACCGAACGGCATTTGTCCGGGATTGACGTCAGGAAATGCCCATGCCAGTTGCTCTGGATCAGGCACGCTATCGTCCCCAGCGATTGTGGGGATCGGTTCTTTCTCACTCATACTCACTCCTTTTGACACCATATCTCAGGTGCATCGTTAAAGCGCTTTTCAGCGCGGCCTCAGACCCAAGGATTAGGGTCTTATTCTTTGTTTTCTTCTTCGTCCGCCATACGGTCGAACGAGTCAAGGACGTATTTCAGCCCTTGAGCCTCGCCAACCATACGCTGGTACGCCTCAAACGTGACGGCATTGCCTGCCATCAACGATTGCGCAATCTCTTGCTGGCGCACCTTGATCACATGGATCAGTTGTTCAATCATTTATGTTTCTTGGGCACGTGAGCCAAGCCACCTTGTTTTTTCTGGCCTGTGTCTTTCATGCTTTGACCATTGATGGGCGCACCTTGAGCCAAGCGTTTGTGCTGTGGCACGTTGATGCTGCGTTGTTCGTTATCAGATGCCATTTGGCTCTCCTTGAGGTTGTGCAGCAGGTGCTGCGGGTTGCGCCGCGGGTTGCGGCATTGACGGTGCGGGTTGCACCATGTTTGAGATTGCTTCGTGCGTCAGCTTGGCGTTCTCGATGGCAATCTTTGTCTGATTGTCCATCGCGTGTTTTTGAACGTCCGCTTGCAGCTTCTGTTGCTCGAAAGCGTGGTCGGCTGCATCGTCCTTGGCCTTGCGCTGAGTCTCGGCCATGCTGGTGTCCTTGACGACCTGAGCATCGGGTGGCAGAGTCTGCTGTTGAGCTTGAGCACGCTGTTGGGCTTGCTGGATGAGCTTTTGGAAGGCTGGAACGAACTGGTTGAACACTTCCCCTGTGTCAAGCAAAACATGGCCGCCAACGGTCGTGTAGAGCTTGTCGATGGTTGCTGTCAGGTGAGGATCGTCATAGTTGTCCACGGGCTTGCCGCGGTTGGCTTGAGCCACGTAAGTGTTCGAGCGGTTCAGATACCACAGCGTCATGTGCTGCTTGATGTGCTCAATGACGTGGTTGAGGTAGTTTGGATCGGCAAATGGCGACTGACCCAAGAATGGGTTCAGAGCGAATTGCAAGTGATCTTGGATGTGCGCAATGTGGTCTTGCTGCATGTAGGCGTATGCGGGTTGACCCAACAACATGGCGGCGTTCTCGTCCGCGCTGGTGCGTTGCTCTGGCGCTGGAGTGTCCTTCATCAGCTCGTTGATGTTGGGCACCTTCAATTGTTTGAGGAAGCGCGACAGCACGGCTTGCATGTTGAACTGATCGGGGTGCTTCTCAGCCAAAGTCAACACGGCTTGGTTTTGAGCCATGCGCTGGGTTTCGCTGAAGATGTGCGGATCAGAGACGGGCACCACATCGGTGTTGCGTGCAAAGTCTTCGCGGTTGATTTCCAAGTCGGCAACCACTTCGCCTTTTTGCATCTCGTCCAAGTGCCAGCGGTTCAAGCGGCAAAGGATTTTGAGCACGCGGGCTTGGGACTCATGCAAGCGTGCGTGGATGGCGCTGAACACTGCGGCGCCTTGCTCAATCAGAGCTTGGGTGGTGCCCACGGGCGCGTTGTTGCTAATGTCGGCAATCTTCTCTTCGCTGGTGCTCACCACGCCCTTGGCGGCTGTGTCCAACCAACCGAGCAACTGGAACAGCACCGCGCTGGGTGGATTGAACGGCATGGGCATGGCGATTTGACGAATGTCATTCACGCCGGGTGCGCCTTCAATCTCCACGATTTGGGTGACGTCAACTTGTTGGCTTTGACCGCTGATCTTCGCTCCCTTGAGCTTGAGCATGGTCGCCGCGTTGTTGATGTGCGCCGAATCTAGCAGAGCACGCAAAGAACCAGTAAGAGCGGCAGAAAGACCACCGATAAGATGAGGCAGACCAATTGCATAAGCGCCCCTCCAAGGGATGAACTTGAATTCCACAATCCAGTCCAGTTTGGACATGGTCTTGTCTTGCTCTTCCCAGTTGCGGTACAAGCCCACGACCTCGTTGTCCAGCTCGTCGATCATCAAGATGTATGGAGCCATCTTGCCTTTGCTGTACTTGTCTTCTTCCAGCTCCAGCCATGTGTAAATGTGATAGACCTTGCGCACGCCATCTTCGTTGTCTTGCATGCTGCGGCCTTCAATCTTGTTGTTGGCCTGCTCGGGTTTGGTTGGGTCTGGCGCCATCGTTGCTGGCGTGATCGCCGTGTCTTTGTACATCCCGCTTGCAACGCGGCGGTTGTATTCCCAATGCGTGATTTCATGCACTTCGGTGGCGCGTTGAGCCGTGTAGAAGTTGCTGGCCGCGAAGGGGATGATCACTCGGTCGATTGGCAAGAACTCCACGCATGGGCGCTTCTTCTCTTCGTCAAACCAAATCTTGAAGTACTGTGAGCCGCCCAAGGGCAACTGCGTCAGCAACTGCTCTTGCTCGTCGCGGAACTCTTCAATCTGCTCGGTGAGCTGCCAGTTCATGAAGTCTTTTTTGCGTTCCGAGCGCTCGGACTTGATGTCGTCCATCTTGCCCAAAATTTTGGTGCGCACTGGACCATCTGGTGGGAACATCTCTTTGATGGCTCGTGCGGCAAAGTCCACACAACCTTCGGCCATCGCTGGGTGAACCACCTTGCTGGCGCCCATGAAGGTTGCGCCGCCGGGGGCATCGTTGCCCATGCCAGTGCGCTTCAGACCCTCTTCGTACTTCTTGTCGCGCTCTTCACGAGCTTCTTTGTCCTTCTCCACCAAGTCCACATAGCGCAGACCCAACGTGCTCAACTTGAAGCCGTCATAGTCTTCCGCCATGTTTGCGTAGAAGTCGGGATTTTCCTCGGGACCTTCTTCGTTCAAAGTGACGATTGCCGAACCATCGGGAAGCTCCTCGATGTCGGTGTCGATCTCAGGCATCGTGACGTCAGCGCTGCCGTCTTCGTTCTCGACGATGTCGGGTTGATTCAGTTCATCCATGCTTGTTGCCCTTCAATATGTTTTGACAAAGAACTGCGATAGCCAGCTTCTTTGCTAAATTTTCTGCCTTTTAAAGAAGCTGAAATTTTTTTCTTTGCTTCCTCTGAAATGGCAACCCCAACATGGCCAGCAGATATTTTCTTTCTGACCTCAATTGTTCTTGCTTTGCCTTTAAACCGTTCGCTGGCGACTTTTGATATTTCTTTCTTGGCTATTTCATACAGCCTTGAGTTGATATTCATCATGCCGCCGCGCATTCTATCTATGGCGTGCCATTGGCTTCCGCCGTGGATTTTTCCAAGAAGGAAGTGAGCAAGAAAATGTTCGCGTGCGGTCAAGTTGACAAGATTTGTTTTGTCATTTGAACCGCCCATAGATTTTGGAATGATGTGATG
>CAIYFE010000207.1 GCA_903925445.1 uncultured Burkholderiales bacterium
AAATTCATCATCGGCTCCTTCACGCTTGATGCACCAGCTCAAACGACACCGAGCCCAACATGGCACGGGTCAAAGCGCCACGGTCTTCGGGGTGGAGTTGGGTGGATTCGACAAATTCCACGCCTTGCGCTTTGAGCGCGGCCACGGCAGCGCCCACATCGCGCACGCCCAAGCCAATGCGTTGCAAACATTCGGGCGCATCTTCGTTGTCGTCCATCCAAGGATCGGGTTCGATGAGTTGCCACAAAAATTTGCCGCACGGGCTTTTCATCAACTTGCCTTTGGGCAAGATGCCAAAGCGTTGTTCGTCGGGCACGACGGTGAAATCGAACATGTGTTCAAAGTAAGCCAACCAATCGGCACTGCGGGCGGCGCCAATGTATTGCACCACGCCAAAGTAGCTCATGTCGCTCAAGGCTTTGGGGTGTTGGTCAACGGTGGGAATGGGTTTGAAGTCGATGTCGTAAATCGAGAACTCTTGCCAACGATCGACAAAGTAAAAACGGCTGCCGCCGGGACCATGAATGGCGGGAATGTGCAATTCCATCGCTTGCGCATGGCTGGGCACGGTCCACGCGCCCAAGTCGATGCAGCGGGTGTGCGCTTTGAGCGCGTCTTGCACCCGAAAGGCCACGGCTGAAATGACGGGTTGGCCATCGGTGGTGGCGCTCACACGCGCATCGTCGGGGCTGGCGTTGACCACCAAGTTCATGCCGCCTTGGCGGTACAAGGTGACTTCGCGTGAGCGATGGCGCGCCACGGGTTTGAAACCCATGTTCTCCAACACTTGCCCCAAGGCTTGGGGGCGGCTGGTGGCGTATTCGATGAATTCAATGCCGTCCAAACCCAAACGGTTGGGCATGTCAGGAACGGCTTCGCGGTTGGTGGGATGCAAGGTCATGCTGGACTCCGATGTATTTGCTGAGTTTATTAAATATGACGCGCTTTTAAGGCTTTGGCGATGGATTCAACAACTTTTAAATTTTCTAAACCATCGCGGGCGGTGACGATGGGCTGCGCGCGGCCTTGGATGACGTCGACAAAATGTGCCAGTTGGCGCACCAGCGGGTCTTCACGCGTGATGGGCAAGTGATCGCAAACAAAGGGTTTGAACCACGAACGCTCGGCGGCGTTGGCATAGGTTTTCAAACGCATGGTGGGCACGGCCAAGCTGCCCAAAGTGCCGGCGATGAGGTAGCAATCTTCGTCGTCGTAGCTGGCGTAGGCTTTGTTTTCTTGGCTGGTTTGCTCCCAACTGCGGGCGCTGGCCGCGGTGTCAGAGAGCATGAAGGTGCCCAATGCACCGCTGGAAAAACGAAAGTTGATGGCCGCGGTGTCTTCCACCGCATGACCGCGCACGGCGTTGGAGGCCATGGCTTGGACTTCGAGCACATCGCCGCACAACATGCGCAGGTTGTGAATTTCGTGGATGAGGTTGATCAAAATTGGCCCGCCGCCAATTTGTTTGCGCCAAGGCGCTTCTTCAAAATAACTGTCGGGTTTGTAAAACAGCGCCGTGCCCACCACGCTGACCAAACGCCCCAAGCGACCTGAATCGATCACGGCTTTGGCCTGCGCCATCAAGGGGCTGTGTGCGCGGTGATGACCGATGAGCACACGGGCTGCGCCCGCTGTGGATGCCGCTGTGGATTGCACGGCTTGCACCAGTTGCTCGGCTTCTTGCACGGTGGTGGCGATGGGTTTTTCCACCAACACCGCCACGCCACGCGCAAGGCATGCCAAGGCTTGTGGCACATGCAAAGCGTTGGGGGTGGCCAAAATCACGCCGTCGGGCGTTTGGTTGTCCAACAAGGCTTGCAAGGTGTCAAAGCACGGCACGCCCAGGCTTTTGGCAAAGTCTTGCGCTGCGGGGCTGGGGTCGGCCAGCGCGCTCAAACGGCAGTGGGGATTTTGTTGAATCACCGCAGCATGGGCGCGTCCAATCACGCCCGCCCCTGCCACGGCAATGTTCACAGGCGTCATTTACAAAGCCGCAGGCGCTTCGCTGGCGGTGGTGGTGTGTGCGCCACCCAAGAACAAGCGTTCCATTTGTGGATCGGCCAAGATCTCTGCCGCCGATTTGTGCAACACCAAACGACCCGATTCCAAGGCAATGGCATCGTCCGAATACTTGAGCGCGCTTTTGACGTTTTGCTCCACCATCAACACCGTGGTGCCTTGGTCGGCCAGTTTGCGCAAGAGTTTAAAAACGTCTTGCACCACCATGGGCGACAAACCGATGGAGGGCTCGTCGATCAAGATGACTTTGGGGCGCAACAACAAGGCACGGCCAATTTCGAGTTGTTTTTGTTCACCACCCGACAACGAAGCCGCCGCAGAGTGCAAGCGTTCTTTGACGCGGGGGAAAAACTCCAACACTTCAGGAATGCGCTCGTGCGTGGTTTTCATGCCCAGGGTGATGCCACCGAGTTCCAGGTTTTCGTACACCGAGAGCTGGCCAAACAAGTTGCGGCCTTGGGGCACAAAGGCAATGCCACGCGCCAGCAAGTCTTTTTGGGTGGCGCCGGTGATGTCGTCGCCGTTCAAATAAATCTTGCCTTGGCGGGGTTTGAGCAACCCAAACAAGGTTTTGAGCACGGTGGATTTGCCCGCGCCATTGGGGCCAATCAACAAAGTGATGGAGCCTTGAGGCACAGAAAACGACAAGTTGTTGAGGATCATGAAATCCTTGTAACCGGCCACCACGTCGTCGAATTGAATGCAAGTAGGTTGTGTCATGGATCAGCTCCCCAAGTAGGCGTCGAGCACCTGTTTGTTGGCGCGAATTTCTGCGGGTGTGCCAATGGCCATGACTTTGCCCTCGACCATCACCATGATGCGGTGACACAGATCCATCACAAAGTCCATGTTGTGCTCAATCACCACAAAGCTGCCTTTGCGGGTTTTGTTGAGTTCTTTCAGCAAGCTGCTGATGCCACCCACCAACGAAGGGTTGACGCCCGCGCAGGGTTCGTCGAGCAAGACCAAATCGGGCTCGCTCATGAAGGCCATGGCGATGTCCACCAGTTTTTGTTGGCCGTAGCTCAACTCGCCGGCTTTTTTGTCGGCCACATGGCGAATGTGGAATTGGTCGATCAAGGCATCGGCTTTGTCGCCCAAATGCGAGTCGCTGGGTGCAAACATGCGGCTGAACAAATTGCCTTGGTGCTCTTGAGCGGCCACGATCAAGTTGTCGCGCACGCTCATCTTGCCAAACACTTGCAAGGTTTGAAACGTGCGACCCACACCCATGCGGTTGAGTGCCAGAGGTTCGAGGTGGGTGACGTCTTGGCCCTTGAGTTCGATCTTGCCCGAGTCGGGTGTGATTTGACCCAACATGCTGTTGAACAAGGTGGTTTTGCCCGAACCGTTGGGGCCAATCACGCCAAAGATTTCACCTGGCATGACTTCAAACGACACGCCCCCAACCGCCTGAATGGCGCCGTAGGCTTTTTTGAGTTCTGTGACTTTTAACAAAGGTGCGCTCATGCTTTTGCTCCTTCAGCCGAACGCTGATTGGCCGATGCAGCGCGAGCGGCAGAGGCTTCGCGCGATTGGCGTTTGGCACGCAGCACATCGGGCAAGCTCAACAGGCCATCGGGCAGCCAAATCATCAGCATCACCACCGCTGTACCAAACACAAACAAATACCAAGCCTGCGCAAAGCGCAGCCACTCGGGCAAGATCACGCCCACCGCAGCGCCCAGCAAAGGCCCCAAGAAGTAACCCGAGCCGCCGACCACGACCATCAAATACATCATGATCGAAGCTTCCACGGTAAAAGGCGCTGGGTCGATGAATTGCACCAACGAACCAAACAAGCCCCCTGCCACGCCTGCATACGCGGCGCCAATGGCAAAGCTCAACAAGGTGTAGCTGCGAATGTCAACGCCCAAGCTCTCGGCACGGATGGGGTTGTCGCGCAAAGCGGTGAATGCTTTGCCCCAAGGCGAGCGCAGCAAGCCCCACAACAAAACGCTCAACAGCACCGCAATGCCCAACACCAAGTAGTAGTAGTTGAGGTTGCCGTCAAAGCTCACACCCAAAGCTTGGGGACGCGCGATGTTGTTGATGCCAAAAGTGCCACCCGTCAACCATTCTTCGTTGCGCATGACCAACCACACGGCGGTGTTAAAGCCCAAAGTGGCAAATGCCAAATAAATGGTTTGCACGCGCAGCGCTGGAAAACCCAACACCAAGCCCACCGCAAAGCAACCCACTGCGGCCAAAGGCAAGCCCAGCCAAAAGCTGTAACCGGCTTGCATCATGATGGCCACGGTGTAGGCGCCGATGCCAAAAAAGGCGGCGTGTCCCAAAGATTTTTGTCCGGCGTAACCCACCGTCAAATTCAAGCCCATGGTGGCGATGACGTAAATCAGCCAATAGGTGAACAGGTAAATGCCGTGGCTTTTGAGCAAACCGGGCACCACGACCATGGCCGCCAAGCCTGCAAGCCCCAATAAGAATCCGAGCTTTTTCATACTTTGCGCTCCACTTTTTTACCGAGCAAGCCTTGGGGCTTGAACAAGATGACGACCATGAAAATGACCAAGGCCACCGCGTCTTTGTAAGCGGGCGAGATGTAGGCAGCGGCCAAGTTTTCGCACACGCCCACAATCACACCGCCCAACAACGCACCGCGTGAGTTGTTAAAGCCCCCGATGATGGCGGCGAAAAACGCCTTGTTGCCCAACGACGAGCCCATGTCAAATTTGGCCAAGTAAGTGGGCGTGACCAAGATGGCCGCAGCCGCAGCCAACAAGGCGTTGATGGCGAAGGTGTAAAAAATCATGCGCGGCACATTGATGCCCAACACCGAAGCGCTTTCGGTGTTTTGTGCCACGGCTTGCATGGCGCGTCCGGTCACGGTTTTGTTCAAAAACGCTTGGGTGACCAACACCAACGCAATGGCAAACACAAAGGTGCCAATGTCGGTGGCCGAAACGGTCACGCCTGCCAAGTCGTAGACCTGATCAGGAAACAAATTGGGAAAAGGTTGCGGCTCGGCGCTGTAGCCAGCACGCACGGCGTTGCGCATGGCGATGGACAAACCGATGGTGGCCACCACGATGGGCATCATGCCGTATTTGAACAAGGGATCCACCACGCCGCGTTTGAACAACCAGCCCAGCACAAACACCGACAGCAAGCAACTGGCCGCAAAGCTCAGCACCAACGGGCAACCGGCGGACAAAAAGCCCAGCATCATGAAAGCAGGCAGCATGACAAATTCGCCTTGCGCGAAGTTGATCGTGCCCGAGGCTTGCCACAGCAAGGTAAAGCCCAACGCTGCCAGCGCATAAATGCTGCCGGTGGCCAAGCCACTGAAAAAGAGTTGTAAAAAGTCGGTCATGGTGTGAATTCAGACAAATAAAAAGGGTGGCCTTGCAACACACCCTCTAACCAACGCGCCCGAAGGCGCGTCACCCCAATTACTTTTTGCCCAAGGGAGGCAAGGTGGCCACCACCACTTGGCGGCCGTTTTTGACTTCGACCAAGAAGCTGTCACGGTCGATGTCGCCTTTGTCGTCAAAGGTCACGTCCATGATGACGCCTGGGTATTTTTTGGCGCTGATGGTCAAGCCATGCAATGCAGCGGCAATGGCTTTGCCGTCAACCTTGCCAGCTTTTTCAATCGCGGCTTTGAGCGCGTACACGCTGGTGTAGCCTTTGATGCCGTTGTGGTCAGAGATCGAGCCATAAGCTTGGTAGTACTTGGCTTTGAACTTGAGCATTTCTGGAATCGGTGCATCCACGGTCAAGCCCACGTGCGCCACAGCACCGTTGGCAGCGTCGCCGGCCAACTCGATCACTTTTTGACCGGTCAAGGTGGTCTCACCGATCACGGGTTTGGTCCAGCCTTGTTTTTTGAGCTCGCGCAACAAACGGGCAGACTCTTCTTCGTTGGTGTAGGCAAAGATCGCGTCGGCATTGCTTTGTTTGGCTTTCAACACTGCGGCTGAAAAGTCAACTTGTCCGGCATCGGTGGAGATGTCGGCCACGATTTTTGTGGGGCCTGTTTCCATCAACTTGGCCAAGGTGTCACGACCGCCTTTGCCAAAGTCGTTGTTGACATAAATCACAGCCAAGGTTTTAGCCTTGGTGTTGATGTACTTGGCCAATTTAGGAAACGAGGTGGCTTGACCAAATGCGGTGCGAAACACATAAGGGTTGCCTTGCTGGGTGATGGCCGCAGCTTCGCCACCGGTGAAGTTAGGAATTTCACCGCGTTTGCTCTCGGCCATGGAGACCATGATGGAGCCTGAATACACGGGGCCAAAAATCGCCACCACGCCGTCGTCCACGGCTTTTTGTGTCAAGCCTTTGGCAATGCCGGGGTTGGTTTGGGTGTCAACGGTGGTGCTTTCAATTTTCTTGCCCATGATGCCGCCGTTGTCGTTGATTTCTTTGACAGCCAGCTCCACACCGTTTTTGAACAACGTGCCTGCGGTGGTGCCGGGGCCTGAGAGTTCAACAATGTTGGCAATCTTGATGGTTTGTTGAGCCTGCGCCAAGCCTGCAAAGGCCAACACGCTGGCCGCTACAACGGCTTTCAAGGCGGAACGTTTATTCATGGTTTGTCTCCTGATCGGATGTGAGAAAAAGTGAGCTGGTTTTGGCAAGCTCGGGGTTGAAAAAACTCGAATTTCCGCCCGAAATGCGCAAGCGGTGAAATTTAGCGGTAAATGACGAATTTGCCGAAAGTGAAAACCCTTTTTGCGCGATTAACGAACGCTGGTGTGCGACAATCGATCTCATATAGGGTTTGCACTGAGGTTGGGTGAACGCCGCATGGACATCGACAAAAAAGACTGGATCGCGGGTTTGGACAAAGGTTTGGCCTTGATCCAAACCTTTGACGAAAACAACTCGCGCCAAACCGCCACCCAAGCGGGGCTGCGTTGTGGTTTGACACGCACTGCGGCGCGGCGCTATTTGCTCACCCTCGCCCATTTGGGTTTTGTGGCCAGCGATGGCAAGTTGTTTTGGCTCACGCCCAAGGTCATGCGTTTGGGTCAGTCGTATTTGGAGTCGGCGCGATTGCCGCGCATCGTGCAACCTTCGTTGCAACGTTTGACACAAGGCACCAATGAAATTTCGTTTGTCAGCGTGCTCGACGGCGATGAGTTGGTCTACATCGCACGCAACGGTCCCAACCGCAGCATGAACACCAGTTTTGCGTTGGGCGCGCGCGTGCCCGGCCACGTGACCGCAGCCGGTTTGTTGTTGTTGGCCTTGCAAGGCAGCGAGACGGTGGACAAATGGTTGGCCACCAAAGAGCTCAAGGCCTTCACTTCGCACACCATGACCGATCCGCAGCGCGTGCGCGCCGAGATGGAACAAATTCGACAACAAGATTGGTCTTTGTCCGAGCAACAACTCGATTTGGCGTATCGGGGGGTGGCCGTGCCGTTGCGCGATCACAAAGGCAATGTGGTGGCGGCTTTGAGTGTGAGCATGCCGTTTCAGTTTGAAACATCGCAGCAAGCGGTCGCGCGGGTGTTGCCGGTGTTGCGCGATGTGGCGCAAAGCCTGCGTCCCTTGCTGTGACGCGCCAGCGCTCATGCGTCCCCCAACACCTTTTTTGAAGCCGCCAAGGCCAGAGCAGCCCACGCTTTGTCGCCCATTTGTGCCGCGCGCACCAGGTCG
>CAIYFE010000208.1 GCA_903925445.1 uncultured Burkholderiales bacterium
CCCGACAGCGCTTTGGTGTCCACGCCGCCGGCGGTGACCTCGGCTTTTTTGTAGCCTTCTGTGCCGGTTGGTGTGAGTGCCCAGCGGCTCAAGCGCTCGGCCAGTTGAATCAAGGCTTTGTCGCTGGCCTCGATCACGGGTCGCTGCCAAGCCGCGTCTTGGGCGGCCCAAGTGTCGGCCAAACGCGCGGGTAGCCAAGCACCAAGCTCGTTGGCAATGCGTTTTTTGGAGTGTTGTTTGGCGCCCAGCAAGGCTTCTTGCAAGTCGAGTTCGGGTGCCAAGTTGATGCGAATGTCTTGGCCTGCTTGCCAGTAACTTGAAATTTGCAACACGCCCGGCCCCGACAAACCGCGGTGGGTGAACAACAAGTCTTCGTCAAAACTTTGGCGTGTTTTTTTGTCGCCAGTCTCAATGCGCACGGGCAAGGACAAGCCCGAGAGTTGCGCATAGGGGTGCCAAGCTGCGGCATCAAAGGTCAGCGGCACCAAGCCCGGACGAGGCGTGACGACCTTCAGACCAAACTGCTCCGCAATTTTGAAGCCCCAATCGCTGGCGCCGATTTGCGGAATCGACAAGCCGCCGGTGGCAATGACCAGCGCAGGGGCGCTGACCGTGCCGTTTGTGGTGTCAAGCTCATAGCGTGCGTGGGCGTTCGTGTGGTGGCGCACGGCGTGGACTTTGCAAGCCGACCAGCGGGTGACATGCCCCCCGTTGAGGCTGGCATCGCATTCGCGCAACAGCATGTCGATCAAGTCTTGCGAGGCGTGGTCGCAAAACATTTGGCCTTTGTGTTTTTCATGAAAAGCAATGCCATGCTTTTGCACCAACGCAATGAAATCTTGCGGTGTGTAACGCGACAAAGCGCTGCGGCAAAACTGCGGGTTGTCGCCTAAAAAATGCTTGTGAGGTGCGCGAACATCCAAATCGCGGTTGGTGAAGTTGCTGCGTCCGCCGCCTGAAATGCGAATTTTTTCAGCCACTTTGGCGCTGTGGTCGATGAGCAAAATTTTCAAACCCAGTTGCGCTGCAACGCCGGCACAAAACAGCCCCGCTGCGCCGCCGCCGACGATGATGGCGTCAAAGTTGTTCATGCGCTGCGACTGTTGGGGTGTTGGTGGAGTTGCATCAGACCTTGCAACACGTCGCCCACGACGATGACCGACGGACTGCCCAGTCCTTCACGTTTGACGCAAGCCTCCAAGTCGCTCAAATGGCACACCACATGGCGTTGTGCGGGCAAGCTGGCTTGGTGAATGACAGCGACACAGGTGTCAGCGGCCAAGCCTTGCAGCAAGTCAGTTTGCAATTGCTGCACCCCTTTCATGCCCATGTAGATGACCAAGGTCAACTTGGCTTGCGCCGCAGTGCGCGCCAAGTTCACCCAGTCGATGGGCGAAGCGGTGTGGGGTGCGGCATGACCGGTGATGAACACCACGCCGTGCGCATGATCGCGGTGCGTCAAGGGCACGTTGAGCGAGGTCATGCCAGCCAGCCCCGCGGTGATGCCGTTGATCACGGACACCTCGATGCCGTGGCTTTGCAAGTAGGCGACTTCTTCGCCGCCGCGTCCAAAAATAAAGGGGTCACCGCCTTTGAGTCGGACCACACGCTCGCCGTTGAGCGCTTCTTGCACCATCATTTTTTGGATAAAGCTTTGCGGGGTCGATCTGCATCCGCCGCGTTTGCCAACGTGAACCACGCGTGCTTGCGCCGAAGCGTGCGCCAGCACATCGTCGCTGACCAAGTCGTCCACCAGCAACACGCTGGCTTGTGCGATGGCTTTGACGGCTTTGAGTGTGAGCAGTTCGGCATCGCCGGGACCGGCACCGACCAAGGTGATGTGGGGTGGGGAAGGCTTGTTTTTCATACGCATCACATGGCCAAAGCGCGCAACACCGCTTGCACTTGTGCGGCCAATGAAGCAGGCACAGGTGCGTCGCCGTGCAACACCGACTGAATGAATTCAGCCGTCGCCGCTGCGTGGATGGTGGGAAGGTCGGGTAAATGGGTCAGACTGCCCGCTTGGGCTGGCAGCAGCGATGTGCGTTGGCCTTGGATGAAGGCGTCGATTTGCGGCTGACGGCGGGGATCGGCCACGGCTTCGCCTTCGGTGCCGCGCAGCAAGATAGCGCGTGTGTGCGTCAAAGCCAGTGTGTCGGCCATGGACACGGCATATTCAGGGTGGGTGTAGCTGCTGATCAACAAAGCCGAGGCGTGACACGGGTTCATCAGTTTGACCAAGCTGTGTGCAGGATTGCGCAAACCCACCACGCGGCGCACATCGAGCAATTGCCGCAGTCCTGGGCACAGTTGCTCGGTCGGGACGAACACCACATCGCCCGCTTGAACTTCACGGGTGCGGTCAAACGCTGGATGGTGCATCGCTTGCAAGACCTCTTGGCTGGTGATGCGTGCGTTTTCGGTGGGCGTGCCATGCATGACGACGGCCAAGCCTTCGCGAGCCAACAAATGCGCCAACAAAGGCGTCAAAACAGGCAACTTTCTGGCGCCGTTGTAGCTGGGCAAAACGACGCATGGGACAGAAGGCGCCACCTTGATTCTTTGCAAACGGACATGGGCAGCGTCCAAAAACCCCGCCATTTCGTGGGCGGTTTCGCCTTTGATGCGCATGGCCAAACAAAACGCGCCAATTTCTAAGTCCGACACGGTTTGATCAAGCACTTGCCCCATTAAATCAGCAGCTTGCTCGCGCGTGAGGGCACGTGCGCCATCGCGGCCACGGCCAATTTCTTTGAGGTAAGCGCTGATCGACATAGCCCGACATTGTCGCGCAAGCGCATAAACTCGGCGGCTATGTTGATCTTAGGAATTGAATCGTCGTGCGATGAAACAGGCGTGGCTTTGGTGCAAATCCAAGCCCAAGGCTTGCCCGTGCTGCTTGCGCACGCGTTGCACAGCCAAATCGCCATGCACCAAGCTTACGGCGGCGTGGTGCCAGAGTTGGCCAGTCGCGACCACATTCGGCGCGTGATTCCGCTGTCGCGTGACGTGTTGGCGCAGTCGCAAAAAACATTGCAAGACGTCGATGTGGTGGCCTACACCCAAGGCCCGGGCTTGGCCGGCGCTTTGTTGGTGGGCGCTGGTGTGGCTTGTGCTTTGGGTGCGGCTTTGAACAAGCCCGTGATGGGGGTGCACCACTTGGAAGGGCATTTGTTGTCGCCTTTCTTGAGCGCCGATGCGCCTGAATTTCCTTTTGTGGCGCTGTTGGTTTCGGGCGGACACACGCAGCTCATGCGGGTCGATGGCGTGGGCGAATACACCTTGCTGGGCGAGACCATCGACGATGCGGCGGGCGAGGCCTTTGACAAATCGGCCAAGTTGTTGGGCTTGGCTTATCCCGGTGGGCCTTTGTTGTCCAAGTTGGCTGAGCAAGGCGATCCCAACGCCTTCAAGTTGCCCCGACCTTTGTTGCACAGCGGCGATTTGGATTTTTCATTCGCTGGCCTGAAAACAGCGGTGCTCACCCAAAGTCAAAAACTGGGCGATCAATTGGCAGTGCGCAAAGCCGATTTGGCTGCTTCGACCGAAGCGGCCATTGTGGAGGTGTTGCTCAAGAAGTCTCTCGCGGCTTTGCAACAAACGGGTTTGCAGCGTTTGGTGGTGGCTGGTGGCGTGGGCGCCAATCGGCATTTGCGTGTGCAACTCAACGCGGCGTGCGCCAAGCGCGGCGTGCGCGTGCATTACCCAGAACTCCATTTGTGCACCGACAACGGCGCCATGATTGCCATGGCCGCAGCCATGCGATTGCAAAGCCACAAAGCAACGCCCAAGCGCGATTACGGATTCAATGTGTCGCCGCGTTGGCCGTTGGATCAGCTGGCTTGATCATCAATTCGCCAAACCTCAAACCCTTAAACTCCCAGACTTTTTGCGGTTCGAAGGTAAGTTGCAATGTTCCAGTGTTTTCAAAACAAGCTCAAAGCTTGCGTCGGCATTTTGTTTTGTCTGAGCGCGGCGGCCGTGTCGGCGCAGCCCATTCAGTTGGCCTTGATTGAGGGATTGAGTGGGCCTTTTGGCAACACGGGCGAGGCGGCTTATCGCAATTTGGTGATGGCCGTGGAACGCGTCAACCAGCGCGGCGGTGTGCATTTGCCCGGCGGCGCACGCGAGCTGGTGCTCAAGCGTTTTGACAGCAAAGGCCAGACCGAAGAAGCTTTGACCAGCTTGCGAGCGGCCGTGGACGGCGGCGCAAACTATGTGTTGCAAGGCAACAGCTCGGCCGTCGCGGCTGCTTTGATCGAGGCGTTGAACAAGCAAAACGAGCGCGAACCGGCGCACCGAGCGGTGTTTTTGAATTACGCCGCAGTCGATCCAGCTTTGACCAACGAGCGTTGCAGCTTTTGGCATTTCCGCTTCGATGCCCACGCGGACATGCGCATGACAGCCTTGATGAGCGTTCTCAAGCAAGACCACGCGCTCAAGAGCGTGTACTTGATTGGGCAGGATTACAGCTTTGGTCAAGCGGTGCAGCGCGAGGCCAGGGCTCAACTGGCGCATTGGCGGCCTGATATTCAAATCGTGGGCGAAGAACTGCATCCTGTAGGACGCATCAAAGACTTTTTGCCCTATGCCACCAAAATCAAAGCCAGTGGAGCGCAAGCGGTCATCACCGGTAACTGGGGCAATGATTTGACTTTGCTGATCAAAGCCACCCGCGAGGCTGGATTTGAAGGCAAGTTCTACACCTTTTATGGCAATGCCTTGGGCGCGCCCGCTGCCATTGGCATGACAGGGGTGGGGCGCGTCTTGGCCGTTGCCGATTGGCTGCCCAATGTGCCGGGCAAGGCGTCGAGCGATTTTTACAAGGCCTTCAAAGCGCGCTTTCCCCAGCCATCAGACGATTACGTGCACATGCGCATGCACCTCATGGTTGAAGCCTTGGTGCAGGCCATGGAGCAGGCCAAAAGCGCCGATCCCACTTTGGTGGCTCGGGCGCTGGAGCATGCGAAAGTGCAAAAGTTTGGGCAAAGCGGCTTCATGCGTGCTGCCGATCAACAGTTTCAGCAGCCTTTGGTGGTGGGTTTGATGGATCACCAGGG
>CAIYFE010000209.1 GCA_903925445.1 uncultured Burkholderiales bacterium
CTGCCCAATATTGCAAAAGCAATCGCTATTGCACAAAAAAATCAGATACCCATCATCGTTGTTCAGCAAACGTCACCGCGCGAATCACCTATTTTTGCGCAAGACACGCATGGATGGGAGCTGATACCCATGATTGCCGCCCTTACTCCATCGCTGCTGATTCAAAAAACCTTACCCTCAGCTTTGGTTGAAACAAAGCTGAGCGATTGGTTGAAAACAAACCATATCAACACCTTGGTCGTCGCAGGTTTCATGTCACAAAATTGCAACGAGTCCACCATCCGTCACGCCTCACAAGAAGGATGGGCCGTCGAATACATCCATGATGCATCAGGTGCTGTTTCATGCAAAAACTCCATGGGGACGCTGCCCGCCCAAATGATGCATGAAGCTTCTTGCATCGTGATGCAATCCCGATTTGCTGCCGTCATGAGCACGGATGAATGGCAAGCACTGGTGACAAAAGGGATTGATGCACCGAAGCCATCCCTTTTCTCCTCTTATTTAGGCAGCAAGCAATTGGCTCACTTGACGGGTTAACTCAACCCACCTTGCTCGGCGCATCGACCACTTCTGCTGCTGCGCGAAAGCCTTCCACCGCAGCGGGCACGCCGCAATAAATTGCGGCATGTAACAGCACCTCTTGCAACTCTTGCCGGGTTGCACCATTGTTGAGCGCGCCGCGCACATGCCCTTTGAGTTCGTGCGTTTTGCCCAAGGCCGTGAGCATGGCCACGGTGATGAGGCTGCGGGTTTTTAAATCCAACCCATCTCGTTGCCAAGTGTCACCCCATGCCGCGCGGGTGATGTGGTGCTGAATGGGTTGGGTGAATTCAGTCATCCCATCGAATGCTTTGTCTACAAATGATTGCCCCATGACTTGCGTGCGGGTGGCCAAGCCTTTTTGAAATGCTTCGTCCGTGGGGTGGGGAGTAGCGGTGTTCATCGGAATCCTTTCCATTCAATCCAAGGTTTTGCGATAGCGCAACATGGCCATCGCACTCGCAACCAATAAAAACAACAACATCGGCCAAAGCTCTGGAAGTATTTCGCCAAAGCTTGCGCCTTTGAGCAAGATGCCACGCACGATGCGCAAAAAATGCGTCAATGGCAGCACTTCACCAATGGCTTGTGCCCATTGCGGCATCGCGCGGTAGGGAAACATGAAACCAGACAACAAGATCGAGGGCAGAAAGAAAAAGAATGTCATCTGCATGGCTTGGAGCTGATTTTTTGCCAAGGTCGAAAAGGAAAAACCCACTCCTAAATTGGCAACCATGAAGACACCAATCATCAGCAACAGCAGTGCAAAACTGCCTTGCATGGGCACTTCAAAAATCACAAACGCTGCGCTCAAAATCACACCCAACTGGAGATAGCCCAGGATGACGTAGGGCAATATTTTTCCAATCATGACTTCGCTGGGTCGCACCGGCGTGGCCAATAAATTTTCCATCGTTCCGCGTTCGCGTTCTCGGGTCATGGCCAGCGAGGTCAGCATGACCATGGTCATGGTCAAAATCGTTCCCACCAAGCCAGGCACGATGTTGTAGCGCGACAAGCCTTCTGGGTTGTAGCGGCGATGCACGATCACGCCAAAAGGGTTGGTCGTGGGCATCAAGTTTGCCAATGGGCCAACCAAATCATGTCCCAATGCTTGAGGCAAGACCACATTGACGGCGGCAATGGCATTGCCAGAAGCGGCTGGATCGGTGCCATCTACAGACAACAAAATATTTGGCTTCGCCCCGCGAATCACATCTCGGCTGAAGTGGGGTGGAATCATCACCATGAATTGCACCGTGCCGTTTTCAATCAGCTGCTCGGCTTTTTGCTCATCGGTCACGACTTGATCAATTTTGAAATATCCCGTGTTTTGCAACGCGACCAAAACGCTCTGCGCCATGGCGCCGCTGTCAGCGATCACGGCCACAGTGGGCATGCCTTTGGGGTCGGTGTTGATGGCAAAACCAAACAAAATCAGTTGCATGATCGGCACGCCTACGGCCATCGCAAAAGTCAGTCGATCGCGCAACATTTGCTGCCACTCTTTGATCAACACTGCCCACGCGCGCGCCCAAGAAAATTTTGTCATTGCTGAGCCTTGGCGATGAGGTTGATGAACACATCTTCCAAGTTGGCATCCACGCGCGTGGCTTGGAGTCCCGCAGGCGCCAACACCTTGGCCGCTGCTTGATCCAGCCAAGTTTCGTCTTGTGCCGCCATGTGCACTGCACTGCCAAACGCGGCCACGCTCAATATGCCGGGCGATTGCTTGAGTTGTTGCACAGCCTCTGCGGACACTTGCCCCTGTATTGCGCACACTTTCAAATCAGAGGCCGCGATGATGGCCGACTCGCTGCCTCGGGTCAGAATTTTTCCGTACGCGATGTAGATCAACTCATGGCAGCGTTGCGCTTCGTCCATGTAATGCGTGGAGACCAACACGGTGATGCCATCACTGGCCAGTTGATGGATTTGATCCCAAAATTCTCGCCTTGCCTTGGGGTCAACACCCGCCGTTGGTTCGTCCAACAACAGCAATCTAGGTTGGTGAATCAAGCAAGCCGCCAACGCCAAGCGCTGCTTCCAACCACCCGATAAGGCACCCGCCAGTTGATGGCTGCGCTGCGTCAAACCCAGACTTTGCAGCGCGGCATCAACTGCAGCGCTTCGATTGGGCAGCTCAAACAACCTGGCGACAAAGTCTAAATTTTCACGAATCGATAAATCCTCATACCACCCAAATTTTTGGGTCATGTAACCCACTTGCCGTTTGATTTCATCGGCTTGATGGATCAAGTCCAAACCCAAACAGGTGCCTTGACCTGCATCGGGCGTCAATAGACCACACAGCATGCGAATGGTGGTGGTTTTACCGCTGCCGTTGGGGCCTAAAAATCCATAAATACGACCCGACTCGATTTGCAAGTCGATGTGATCGACAACGATTTTGTCGTCGTATTTTTTGGTCAAGCCTTTGACGTCAATGGCCCAAGCACTCACGACGATTGGGCTTTCTTTAACAGGGTGACTTGCACGGGTTGACCCGATCGAAACAGCACCGCATCGGCAGGCGCAGGCCGGGCCTCCACCATGTAAACCAATTTAGCGCGCTGCTCATTGGAATAAATCACCGGCGGGGTGTATTCGGCTTGCGTAGACAAGCGTGAAATTTTGGCCTCAATGTCTTTGGCACAACCATCGCAATGAATTTGCACAGCCTGCCCAACTTGGATGCGGGGCAACGCTGCTTCTTCCACATAAAAACGAATTTTTATATTCTCAGCCGGGAGCAAACTGACAACCGGCTGCCCCGCGCCAACCCATTCACCTGCCCTGAAAAAAACATCAGCCACCGCAGCGGTGACGGCTGCGTTGACGTGTTTTTGCGCCTCCCGCCACACATTTTGTTCAACAACTTTTTGTGCGGCTTGTGCATTGGCTTGATTGGCTTGGCGGGCATCCCAGCGCGAAGGCAAATTCGCCACTTCAAGAGAGGCTTGAATTTCTGCAACTTTGGCACTTGCCAACTTGAGATTTAATTTGGCGTCATCCACCGTGGCTTTTGAAATAAAGCCTTGATCCAATAATTTTTCTTGTCGCGCTAGATTTTGATTTGCCAAATCTTCACCCGCTTGCGCTTGCTTGAGCTGAGATTCAATCAATTCAATTTCTTGAGCTCGCTTGCCTTTGTCTGAATCCGTGGCAATTGCACGCGCATTGGATAACCGCGCTGCAGATTCCTCTTTGATATAGGTTTCTAAATCGGCATCTAAATCAAATAAGCGATCACCACTTTTGACTTGATCTCCGGCCGCCACCGCCATTTTTTGTACGCGCCCTGCCAACGCCGATGACATATATATGTAGTCACCCACCACATACCCTGACCACGCCTCAGGTGTCTTTTGTGAACAAGCTGCACAAATGAAGCTGACAAAAACCCACATCGTCCAGCGCAAGGTTGAGCGAATTACCAGCATATATTCCTCTACATATTCAGAGCCGCAAAAGAATCGACCGCTTTTTGCAACATGGCAATGAATGCATCAAATGCCTGTTGCATGACTGGTTGTTTATAAGGATAAATATCCGCTGAATCCACAGCGTGGATCCATCCTCGGTTATCCGCTTCAAAAACTACCAGCTTGCCCATGCGATCAACCGCACAATCCAGCACCACATAATCAAGATCAATTTGGTCTGCAATCAGCTGCAATGCAGCGCCAAAACGGGCAACAAAATGGGTTTTAAATTCAGCCATGAAACGCGCTTCTTCGTTTCTTTTTTCTGAACTCAACTCCATGTGCGCAGACTGGTAATGCACCATCCATTGGTGATCTATGGCGCAGTGGCAAATATAAGGCTTTCGGTCAATGAGCGCGATGCGCATTTTTCTAAATAAACCATCTTCTTGACTGTAATCAATATATTGCGAGGCATAGTAAAACTCATTTTGATGGGCTTGTAAAAATTCCTCGCGCTGGACTTTGTTGTCTATTTTAAAAAATCCATCCCCGGCGTGGGTATCGACTGGCCGAATCAAATAAGGGAAAGCCTCCCATTGAACATTCGCAAGTGACACACGCCGCGTGTGCGGAATGATCAAACTTTTTTGCGATTTGAATAATTCGTACAACCGATCTCTGGCACAAAGCTTGATGCCTTGGGAATGATTTAAAAACGCACGCGGCCAAATACCTCTGCACTTTTCAATGATGTCCAGTATTGGATTGTTTTTATCCGACTCACCCAACACCAATAAGGCAACATCGTGTTCGGGCACCTCAATATCGCCATGTATTTGTTCATCAAAATAAAACACATCGAGCTGAATATTTTGATCAAACAAAACATAATCAAGCGGTGCGTTGTCTGACATGGTGCCGGGCCCCGCCAGCGCCAAGACACGCAATCGCGGTGCGACAGGTGCCAGCAATCGATAACTGCGTTCAATGGCCAATGCTTTTTGCTGCATTTCAACGGCAAATTCATCCAAACTCAGACTTTGAAACAGAAAAAACATGCGCATGAATTTGCGCGCCATGTCTGCTTCTTGCGCAATGTCTTGCTGCAACCGCTCTAATTGATCGGGTAAAAAATCCCCCAACTCACGCGTGCCAGGTATTGCAACGAGTTCGCGGTCAACAATTCGAACTTGCATGAATCACGCGTTTTCTTGTGCAAAGTTTTTCAAAAACTGGCTCAGTTTTTGAACATCTTGCAAGCTCACCGCGTTGTACAAAGACGCCCGAATGCCGCCCAAGCTGCGGTGGCCTTCTAGGCCCCACAGCTGCTGGTCTTGTGCCTGCGTCAACCATTGTTTCAGCAGCTTTTGATTCACCAAATCAAAGGTGCAATTCATGCGCGATCGATCCTCGCGTTGGGCGTGAGGCTTATAAAAATCGGACAACTCATCCAAAGTTCGGTACAACAACTGCGATTTTTGTTGGTTGATCGCAGCCATTTTTTCAAGCCCGCCCACGTCATCCAAGAGCCACTGCGTCACTTCTTTGAGCACATAAATTGCAAACACGGGTGGCGTGTTGTAAATCGAGCGAGCCTTGATGTGCGTTCGGTAATCGAGCACCGCTGGCAAACCTGCATTGGCGGTTTGAACAAGATCGTCTTTCACGATGACCACCGTCACGCCCGCTGGGCCTAGGTTTTTTTGGGCATGGGCATAAATCAAATCGTAAGCCGATACATCCACAGGGCGAGACATCAGGTTGGACGACATGTCACACATCAAAGGGGCATCAACCAACCCTGCGACGCGATTGAACTCCAGTCCTTCTACGGTTTCGTTGTCAACGTAATGCACGTAACTGGGTCGCGCTGACCATGACATTTCCTCTGACTTGGGCAAGCGCGCGTAGCCTGAATTCGCCCCATTCCAAGCCAAGTGAACTTGTGTTTGTGCGCGCACTGCGTCGACCGCTTTGGCACTCCAATAACCGGTTTGCAGATAATCTGCTCGCGTGCCTTGTCCGCGTGCAAAGTTCATGGCGATCATGTTGAACTGCAAACTTCCACCACCTTGCAAAAACAACACGTGGTAGTGGCTGGGCACATCAAGCAACGTTCGGATGTTGTTTTCTGCTTGATCCAACAATTGTCGAAACCAGTCTGAGCGGTGGCTCATGCCCAACACGGAGATGCCGGTTTCTGGCAATGCCAACAAGGCTTGGCTGGCTTTTTGGAGAACGATGGGCGCCAAAGCCCCGGGGCCACCAGAAAAATTGCTAATGGCCTGAGGGGTGTGCATCAACGGCTCAAACGCCCATCGTGAGCGCAGGCTCGTCGCTGTCCACGACCGACTGCGCCCAAGCTTGCAAACGCGAGGTGTCTGCACGCAACACTTCTTGTTTGACCGCCAAAATTTGTGTCGGATGCATGGAAAAGCTGCGCAACCCCAAGCCCAGCAACAAGCGCGTGAGGCTTGGATCCCCAGCCATTTCACCGCACACGCTCACGCTTTTGTTTTGCGCCTTGGCTTCGGCAATGGTGTCGGCCACCAAACGCAAAACCGCGGGATGCAAGGGGTCGTACAAATGCGCCACCGACTCATCGGCGCGATCAATCGCCAAGGTGTATTGGATCAAGTCGTTGGTGCCAATCGACAAGAAATCAAAGTACCGCAAGAACAACTTGGCGCTCAGGGCAGCGGCTGGAATTTCAATCATGGCGCCAATTTTGAGTGGCCCAAAGGGCACGCCACGGGCATCGAGCTGTTGCCGCGCTTGATTGAGCAAGGCCATGGTCTGTTCGATTTCAGACTTGTGCGCCAGCATGGGAATGAGCAAATGCACTTGCCCATGCGCCGCAGCTCGCAAAATGGCGCGCAACTGCGTCAAGAACATGGCGGGATCGGCCAAACTCCAGCGGATGGCGCGCAAGCCCAGCGCCGGGTTCAAATGCGCTTCATCCTTGGGCGTGCGATCCAGTGGTTTGTCTGCACCAATGTCCACAGTGCGAATGGTCACCGGCAGGCCTTTCATGCCCTCGACAGCGCGGCGGTAAGCGGCGTACTGCTCTTGTTCGTCTGGCAATGCACCTTCGCGTCCCATGAACAAAAATTCGCTGCGAAACAAACCCACGCCAACCGCACCAACATCCAAGGCTTGCGGGGCGTCTTCAGGCATTTCAATGTTGGCCAACAATTCCACGCGCTGGTTATCGAGCGTGACCGAAGGCGTATGGCGCAGGCGAGACAGCCGTTCGCGCTCCAACTCGGCTTGGCGTTGCTTGAAGCTGTATTCCGCCAAGATGATGGGCGAAGGATCGACGATCACCACGCCCGCATCGCCATCAATGATCACCCAATCGTCTTGGCGCACCAACTGACTGGCTGTGCGCGCGCCCACCACCGCAGGAATGTCCAAGCTGCGCGCCACGATGGCGGTGTGAGAAGTTTTACCGCCCACATCGGTGATGAAGCCCGTGAACACGCTTTGCTTGAACTGCAACATGTCAGCGGGCGACAAATCGTGCGCCACCAACACCAGCGGCACGTCCATGGCGTCACCCAGTTGCAAGTCTTGCTGCTTGGTGGCACTGGTGCGTTTGGAGACGGTGGAGACCGTGGCTTCGCCCTTGATGTAGCGCAACAAGCGCTCCACGACTTGCTCCAAATCGCCCTTGCGTTCGCGCAAGTAAGGGTCGTCCATTTCGTCAAATTGACGCGCCACCACATCGAGTTGTGAGGTGAGGGCCCACTCGGCGTTGTACAAGCGATCTGACACCCAACTGGACACGCCGTCGGCCAGCATGGTGTCTTGCACCATCATCAGGTGAACTTCAAGAATGGCCGACAGCTCGGGCGGCGCATCTTTGGGCAAGTTGTCGTGCAGCAGTTGCAACTCTTGTTGCACGGCTTCACGGGCTTTTTTCAGGCGCGCCAGCTCCGCTGGAACTTCTTGGGGCTTGACAAAGTAATGCGCGACATCCACACGACTGGACGCCACCAAGACAGCGCGACCAATCGCAATGCCTCGGGCTACCGCCAAACCGTGAATGGCAAATGTCATGCGCTAATTCCTTTACTCGCCTTCGCCAAATTTGTCGTTGATCAAGGCCACCAAGCCGTCCATGGCCGCTTGCTCTTGGTCGCCTTCGGTTTCAAGTTCGATTTCGCTGCCAATGCCAGCGGCCAACATCATCACGCCCATGATGCTTTTGGCGTTGACGCGTCGATCGCCTTTGCTGATCCAGACTTCGCATGGAAAACTGCCCGCCAATTTGGTGAGCTTGGCAGAAGCACGGGCGTGCAAACCCAATTTATTGCTGATGGTCAGTGTGTTTTTGATCATTGTTTCGACGTTGTTGATTTTGTGGAGCAGACAAGGCCACTTGCATGACGCCTTGTGTACCGCCCGCCATGGCCCGTGCGGCCAAAGTATCGAGAGGCTCGTTTCGGTAGCAAACGCTGCGAAACAGCATGGGTAAGTTGACACCGGCGATGAGCTTGGCGTTGGTGCCCGACACCAGTTTTTGCGCCACGTTGGCAGGTGTGGCGCCAAAGATATCGGTCAGCACCAACAGGCCTTCATCGGGGGCATTGGCCAGCGCCAGTTTGGCCGCTTGCAAGGTGTCTTCTGGCTGCGCTTGGGGCAACACATCCAAAGCAATCACCGACGATGCACATTCTGGATAAACGTGCATGGCGCAGTCACGCAGCGCTTGCGCAAGCGGTGCGTGGGCGATGATGAAAATGCTGTTGCTCATGGACGGATAAAAAACTCAAGCCTCGGATTATCAACTGTCTGACTTGTGCTTTAAAAAGTACGCATACGAAGCCGCGCAACAACCGGCAAACACCAAGATTGCCCAGCGAAACGCATCTTGCTCCGATGCGCCGGTGGACTTGAAGCCGTCAATGAGCAAGCCAACGCCCCATTGAACTGAGAAAACGCCCAAAAACAAGACCAAGTTGTAGGCCGACAAAGCACGCCCCGCCAACTTCGCATCAAAAGCCAAGCCAACCGCGGGTTGCGCCAAGGCCACAAAAGAACTGGTCAGGCAAAAAAGCGCCCAATACACCGCCCCCGCTTGTTCGCCCAACACGACCAAGGCCAACAACACGAGCAAGCTGGTGGGTATGCCCCAGCTCATGAGCCGATTGGCGCTCCAGCCGCGCGCAAACAACCTGGGCGTGACCAACCCCCACACCCAATACACCGCCAACATGGTGACGTTGATGCCAAACAACCCGCCAGCCGCCTGGGCGGCGCTGTAGCCCGCTACTTTGACCATCCAAGGCCCAGCCCACAGCGTTTGCATGGCCACCAAACCGCCGTAATTGAAAAAGCCCATGGGCACCAAGCTGCGAAAGTAAGGATGGCGCCAAATTTGGGCATAGCTGCGCCAGAGGCTTTCTTGGGCAGCGCTGAGCGCGGGCTCGGTTGTGTTGCCCCACGCAGGAACCAACACATACACCAGCAGCAGCGCGCACACCAACAAGCCTGCGATGCCCACAAACATCCAACGCCAACCCACAACAGGCAGCAGCCATTGCACGGGCAAGGTCGAGGCCAGCATGCCCAACGAGCCGGTCATGAGCATCCACGAATTGGCGCGTTGCAACACCTCCGCGTTGAGCCAGCGTCTGTACCCCGTAAGCGGCGCCATCAAACACGCGCTCACACCCACACCGATCAACACGCGAGACAGCAGCAATCCGTTGAAATCTGAGGCCATCGAAAACGCCACCGAACCCACCACCGCCACGCCCAAAAAGCTCAACACCACGCGCTTGGGCCCGTGGCCATCCAGCCAATGGCCCATGGGCATTTGCGTCAGCGAAAACCCAAAAAAATATCCACCGGCCAACAAGCCCAAATCTCTGGCTTGCAACGCGAACTCGCTGCTCAAAGTGGGCGACAAAGTGGCGGTAATGGCACGCAACAAAGTCGACAAGAAGTAAGCAAAGGCAAACACCGAAAACACAATCGCAGCGCCACGTTTAGGCAAAACCGTTGAACTCATGGCAGCTTGACTCCTGAAAAATAAACATGTGCAACGTCATCGAAGGACTTGTCTTTGGGTGCGCCATACACAGCCAGCTGGTACACATAGCCGGCATTTGCAAACCAAAGCAATTGCGAGTCGTGTTGATGGGTTTGAACTTGCGTGCGCAAGGCGATCACCCCTTTTTGAGGCGCACCCACCGATTCGTTTTGGACCGAGGCTTCTTGTGGCTCAACACCCAAGGCGCTCAAGCTCGCCAAACGCCAAGCGGCCATGACACGCTTGGCATCCATGCTGGGCGGGATGCTGATTTGCCCCCAAGTGAACTGAATGTCAGACGCTTCGCAGCCTTGCAAGGTCAGTTGTGCCGACACGGCCTGGCCGTTGTTTTCAAGCGCAATTTGTCGCTGTGCTTTGTCCGGCTTGCACGGCAGCAGCACCACAACGCCACCGTCGTCAAAGCGCACCTCTCGCCAATTCAAACTTGGGGTGCAAGCTGCGCAGCCGAGCGCACAGACAAACACCGCCAAGGCTTGCTTGAAAATTTTCATCCTGTCATTATCCGCCGTGCTGTTGGCCTAACCTGTCCCTGATTTGTCGCAGGCGTTTGGCAATTTGCTTGACAATTTGCGAATGAACTCACTTGATGGCATTCGCGTTTTAGATCTTTCCCGCGTGCTCGCCGGGCCTTGGTGCACCCAAACTTTGGCCGACTTGGGCGCCGATGTGATCAAAATTGAGCGTCCCGAATCCGGCGACGACACCCGTAGCTGGGGCCCGCCTTTTTTGAAAGACCCATCCGGACAAGACACCCGCGATGCCGCCTACTACTTGGGCACCAACCGCAACAAACGTTCGGTCACGTGCGACATCGCCACGCCGCAAGGCCAGGCCTTGATCAAGCAGCTGGTGGCTTCATGCGATGTTTTCATTGAAAACTTCAAGGTCGGAGACATGGCGCGTTATGGCTTGGACTACGCCTCGCTCAGCGCCATCCAGCCCCGTTTGGTCTACTGCAGCTTGACTGGATTTGGTCAAACCGGTCCTTACCGCGAACGTGCCGGTTACGACTACGCCGTGCAAGGCATGGGCGGCTTGATGAGCATCACCGGCGAACGTGACGATTTGGGTGGCGGGCCACAAAAAGTCGGCGTCGCCGTGGCAGATTTGTTCACCGGCATGTATGCCAGCGTGGCCATCTTGGCGGCATTGCGCCACGCAGAACGCACCGGCGTTGGTCAACACATTGACATGGCGCTGTTGGACACACAAGTCGCCATGCTCGCCAACCTGGGCGCCAACTACTTGGTGTCGGGTCGCCAAGAAGGCAAGGTGCCAGGACGCGCTGGCAACGCCCACCAAAACATCGTGCCCTACCAAGTGTTTGAGGTGGCGCCCACGGAGCAAGGCGCCAAAGACCATCTCATCTTGGCGGTCGGCAACGATGGGCAATTTGCCAAGTTCTGCGCCGTTGCTGGCATGCCTGAGTTGGCAAGCGACCCACGGTTTGCCAAAAACGCGGATCGCGTTCGACACCGCGACGTGCTGGTGCCCCTGCTTGAACAAGTGATGCGCCAACGACCCAAAGCACAGTGGCTCAAAGCGCTGGAAGACGCCAAAGTTCCCTGCGGTGCGATCAACAATTTGGCCGAGGTGTTTGCCGATCCCCATGTGCTGGAACGCGACATGGTGACCACATGGCAACACCCTGTGGCTGGGCAAGTTGACTTGGTCTCCAGCCCCCTCAAACTGAGCGCAACGCCCGTGCGACGGGACTTGCCACCTCCTTTGCTGGGACAACACACCGACGAAGTGTTGAGCCAACTGCTGCAACTCGATGCCCAACAGCTGGCTGACTTGCGCCAACAAAAAGTGATTTAAAGCTTATTTGCTTCTGAAGTCGTCGTGGCAAGCTTTGCAGCTGCCTCCGGTGGCTGAGAAGGCGGCCTTGATGGCGTCTTCTTTGCCGGTTTGCGCGGCTTGGGCTAATTTGCCGGCCTCCAGCTGCATTTTTTCAGCGGCTGCTTTGAACTTGGCTGAATCTTTCCAAATTTCTGGCTTGGCTTTGGTGTCGCCCAAATCCGTGCCCTCACCAAATGCTGCCCATGGCAATTTGGACAAGCTGGCCACCAGCTCAGCATTTTCAGCAGCCAACTTGGCATCAAACGGCGCTTTGCCTTGAACCATGGCGCCAATGCGCGCGAAATGGGTGCCCATCACGGTGAAGGCGGCTTTGCGGTACTTGATGGCGTCTTCCGCTTTGGCAAATTGGGCATGCGCCGCAGTCATCGAGCCCATCGCGAACAAGGTAAACAGTATGAGAGTCAGCTTTTTCATTTCAATATCCTTTTGGTTGAAAATAGCCGGTCAGGCTGCACGGAGTTTACGAACTTTGTGATTTTTTGTCTTTTTAAAGAATTTTCACCATGCACTCCGATTCAACTCGTGTGCGCGTTTGGGATTTACCCACGCGGCTGTTTCATGTTTTCTTGATCTTGTGCTTTGCGGGTCTGATCACCACGGGGCAAATGGGCGGTGACGATTGGATGGTTTGGCATTTTTATTTGGGTTATGCCACCTTCTCGTTGGTTTTGTTCAGAATCGTTTGGGGCTTTTGCGGGGGCTATTGGTCTCGATTCGCCCACTTCTTGCCGACTCCCAGCCTAGTCAAAGGTTATTGGTTGGCGTTGCGACTTGGGCAACATCCCCGCTTTGTCAGCCACAACCCCTTGGGCGCGCTGTCTGTGCTGAGCATGTTGGTGCTTTTGCTGGCACAAGTTTTCAGCGGTTTGATGGCTGATGACGAAGTGTCTGTTTCAGGCCCGTGGTCAAGTTGGGTGCCCAACCAATGGGTGGAATGGGCAAGCGAATATCACACCGAAGTGGGTCAGTTCTTGCTGATTGGGCTGGTGGCCTTGCACATCGTCAGTGTGCTCGTGCATCGTTTTGCCAAAAACGATGACTTGATCAGCCCCATGAAACACGGCGACAAAGCACTGCCAGCCAACACGCGGGCAAGCGCAGACACTTGGCGCACGCGTTGTTTGGCTTTGTTGATTTGGCTGGCTTGTGCCTTCGCCGTCTACCTGTGTGTCAGGCTGTCGCCACTTTGAGCATCGTGTCAGCATCGCTGACTTCAAAGGCACCGGGCGCCTCCACGTTCAAGGCCGTGACTTTGCCGTCTTTGACCAGCATTGAATAACGGTTGCTGCGCAAGCCCATGCCACGCGCAGTCAAATCCAAAGTCAAACCTGTGGCTTTGGTGAAGTCGGCGCTGCCATCGGCCAACATGCGAACTTTTCCGTTGACTTTTTGATCGCGGCCCCAAGCGCCCATCACGAAAGCGTCGTTCACGCTCACGCACCAAATTTCGTCAACGCCTGCAGCTTTGAGCTTGTCATAGTTGGCCACATACCCTGGCACGTGCTTGGCTGAGCAAGTGGGTGTGTACGCGCCAGGCAAAGCGAACAAAGCAATGGTTTTGCCGGCGCTGGCTTTGCTCACGTCCACGGGGTTGGGGCCCAAAGCGCAGCCTTCGGTTTCTACATCGATGAATTCCATCAAGGTGGCGTGGGGTAAGGTATCTCCGACTTTGATCATGCAGTGCTCCTAAAAAATTGATTCACAAAAAGAAAAACGACCCACATTGTGGGTCGTTTTTTCTATTGTTGCAGGCTTCAGCGCTAAAGGCTTAAACCGCAGCGGCTTTTTCGATCAAACGAGTGGCCACCCAATTCTTGGTTTTAGAAATGGGTTTGCTCTCTGTGATTTCGATCACGTCGCCCAGGTGGTATTCACCTTTTTCGTCGTGTGCGTGGTATTTGCTCGACTTGGCAACAATCTTGCCGTAGAGCGCGTGCTTGACGCGACGCTCGACCAGCACGGTCACTGTCTTGCTACGTTTGTCGCTGACCACCTTGCCAACCAAGGTGCGATTGATGGATTTTTTGGTGTCCGTCATGTTTGCTCCTTACTTGGCGGCTTGCTTTTCAGCAAGAATGGTTTTGGCACGTGCAATGCTGCGACGTGTCGAGCGCAATTGCGAAGTGTTATTGAGTTGTTGGGTGCCTTTTTGCATACGCAAACCGAAGTGGGCTTTTTGCAAAGCTTTGACTTCTTCTTTCACACCAGCAACATCTTTTTGGCGTAGTTCAGCAGCTTTCATTTCTTGTATCTCCTGAATTTATTGACCAATCATGCGTGCCACGAATGTGGTGCGCAAGGGCAACTTGGCAGCGGCCAAGCGGAAGGCTTCACGCGCGAGTTCTTCTGGAACTCCCACGATCTCATACAACACTTTGCCGGGTTGGATTTCTGCAACGTAGTACTCGGGGTTACCTTTACCGTTACCCATACGCACTTCAGCAGGCTTTTGGGAAATCGGTTTGTCAGGGAACACGCGAATCCAGATACGACCGCCACGTTTGACGTGACGAGAAATCGCACGGCGTGCGGCTTCGATCTGGCGTGCCGTCAGACGGCCGCGATCAGTACATTTCAGACC
>CAIYFE010000210.1 GCA_903925445.1 uncultured Burkholderiales bacterium
AGAGTCGAAATTCCTCACCCACGCAAATTTCAAACAAATCGAAGAAGAAATAGAAAAATTGCCGATGCGTCAACGAGAAGCCTTCCTCCTGCGTTATTGGGAGGATTTGGATGTCGCAGAGACAGCATCTGCCATGGGATGTTCAGAAGGAAGTGTTAAAACCCACTGTTCACGCGCCGTTCAAGCACTCAGCAAAGCACTCACTGCCAAAGGGCTCAAGCCATGACCAACACTGCACAACGACTCATCAACCGACAAAACCAGTTGGGTTTGCGCGTTGCTGCGCACCTCGATGCCGCTTGCAAAGAATTGCCCCACGACATTCAAGCGCGACTGAGCGCGGCTCGCACCCGTGCCGTTGCCGCGAAAATTGCCACTCAAATTCAAGCTCAAACCACGCACATTGTTGGGCAATCCAACGCGACAGCCTTGCTCCATTTGGGTGGCGATGAAGGTTTGAACATTTGGAATCGCTTGGCCTCGCTGCTGCCTTTGGTCGCTTTGGTGGCTGGATTGGCCTTGATTCAACACTTTGTTGACAACTCCCGCGTTGATGAACTGACCGAAGTCGACTCTGCCATGCTGTCCGACGACCTGCCCCCAACCGCTTATGCCGACCCTGGCTTTTTGCAATTCCTCAAGACGCCCCTGACGGAAAGCGAAGCGGCTGATCAGACCAAGGAATAAATTGATTTTTATGTTCCTACGCGCGCGCACCCCAACCCTGCTTGCAGCCATTTGCCTGGCCGCCTTGGGGTTGGTGAGCGTCACAGCTTTTGCGCAGCAAAGCCTGCCCGAAACGCCAACACCCCAAACCGTGGCTTTAACCACCAGCAAGCCGACATGGAACGATCTCACGCCAGAGCAACGCCAAGCACTGGCTCCTTTGGCGCAGCAATGGAACAGCATTCCCGAAGTTGGCAAACGCAAGTGGATCAACATTTCGCGCAACTTTGACCAACTCAGCGCGGATGAAAAGTCTTTGGTGCAAGGACGCATGCGTGAATGGGCCGCATTGAGCCCTCAACAACGCAATTTGGCGCGACTGAATTACGCCGACGCCAAACAACTCTCTCAAGACGAAAAACGCGCCAAATGGGAAGCCTACCAAGCCCTGAGCCCTGAAGCCAAGCAAAAGCTTGCGACGCAACAGCAAAAGCCCGCGCCTAGTGGCGCTGCGCTTGCCATCAAGCCCGTACCTTCGCAAAAATTGGCCGCTTTGCCCTCACCCACCGACAGCAAGCCGCTGCCACGCATTGACACTCAGCAGGCCAACCCCGTGACCTTGCTCCCATTGCAGCACCCAGCAGCCACAACCGCAAGCCAATGATTTCTGAAGTTGACACAGCCCCGGTGCCTAGCCTTCAAGCACCCCGGCTCATCCGGCGCATGGCGTGTTGGGTCTATGAAGGATTGCTTTTATTCGGTGTGGTTTTCATTTCTGGCTATTTGTTCAGCACCCTGACCCAAACCCGCAATGCGATGGACAACCGCCATGCCATGCAAATCTTTTTGTTTTTGGTGTTTGGGTTGTACTTCACTTGGTTTGGGCACAAAGGCCAAACCTTGGCCATGAAGACGTGGAATTTGCGCTTGGTCGATGTGCAGGGGCAAGCCGTTTCCAAACCCCGCGCCTTTGCGCGCTATGTCTTGAGTTGGGTTTGGTTCTTACCCCCATTGGTCGCCATTTCACCTTATGGCTTGAGCGCAGGCGAGAGCCTGGTGATTTGCTTGGGCTGGGTGGCGGTCTGGGCGCTGCTGAGCCGTTTTCAAAGTGACAAACAGTTTTGGCATGATGTGTGGGCAGGCACGCGCCTGATTCACTCCGAACCCATGAGCCGACACTGAACCCATGCACGAAGAAGTCAACCCACAAAAAGCCCGCACAGGATTGAGCCGCGTTTGGCATGCCTTGGGATATTCCATCCACGGACTCCAAGCCGCTTGGTACGAAAAAGCCTTTCGCCAAGAGGCCATCTTTGCGGTGATCTTGCTTCCTAGCGCGTTTTGGATCGGGCAGACTTGGGTTGAAATCGCCCTGCTCATTGGCGGCGTGCTGTTGGTGATGATTGTGGAATTGCTCAACACCGGCATTGAATCGGCCATCGATCGCATTGGCCCCGAATGGCACGCTTTGGCCAAGCGCGCCAAAGACATGGGAAGTGCCGCCGTGTTGATGAGTTTGCTGTTTTGTTTGGGCATCTGGATTGCGGCCATTCGTGCCTTGGTGATGCCATGACGACCCCAGCGTTTTCGATGTGTGTTTACTGCGGTTCGCGCCCAGGCGTCACGCCGGTGTATGCGCAGGTGGCGCAACGGGTGGGTCGCTGGATCGGTGAGCATGGAGGGCAATTGGTCTATGGCGGCGGCAACAACGGTTTGATGGGCTTGGTGGCGCAATCTGCACAACAAGCTGGTGCCCGCGTGGTGGGCATCATTCCCAAAGCCTTGCAAACCACCGAAAACACGCGCCATGCTTGCACCGAGCTGCACGTGGTGGAAACCATGCACGAGCGCAAGCGCATGATGGCCGAACGTGCCGATGCTTTCATCGCCCTGCCCGGTGGCATTGGAACCTTTGAGGAATTATTTGAGGTCTGGACTTGGCGTCAGCTGGGTTATCACGACAAACCCATTGGTTTGCTCAACACCCAAGGCTATTACGATGGGCTGATTGAGTTCAGCCGACACAGCGTTTCGCAAGGGTTTTTGAGCGACTGGCAGATGGATTTGGTGCGCATCGACACCCATCCTGAGGATTTGCTGCAAGCCTTGGTGCAGGCAGCGGGTTGGACGCCGCCTGCCAAGTTGGCCGGCGTTTAAATCGCGGCTTCGTCGGCCTCGCCGGTGCGAATGCGCACCACGCGCTCCACAGCCGTCACAAAGATTTTGCCGTCGCCGATTTTGCCCGTGCGTGCAGCGCGCACGATGGCGTCCACACAATTGTCCACGTCTGAGGTTTTGACCACCACCTCAACTTTGACTTTGGGCAAGAAATCGACCACATATTCCGCGCCACGGTAGAGCTCGGTATGGCCTTTTTGACGGCCAAATCCTTTGACCTCGGTCACGGTCAAACCCGTCACGCCGCATTCAGCGAGAGCCTCACGTACTTCTTCGAGTTTGAAAGGTTTGATGATGGCGGTGACTTGCTTCATGGTGATTTCCTTGATTCAAAAAACAGGTGCTCAGGCACGGAACTTATTGGTAATAGGATAACGCCAATCTTTGCCAAAGCTGCGGTGCGTGACGCGAATGCCCACGGGTGACTGGCGGCGCTTGTATTCGTTGAGGCGAATCAAGCGGGTGACTTTTTCCACATCAGCCCGCGCAAAGCCTGCGGTGATGATTTCTTCAGCGCTTTGGTCGTTTTCCATGTAACGCGACACAATTGCGTCCAACACGTCATAAGGCGGCAAGCTGTCTTGGTCTTTTTGGTCAGGCCGCAACTCTGCGCTGGGCGGGCGCGTGATGATGCGCTCGGGAATTGGGTTGGCGCCGCAGCCATACGGATCGTGGGCGTTGCGCCAGCGCGCCAGCTGAAAGACCAAGGTTTTAGCCACGTCTTTGAGCACAGCAAAACCACCTGCCATGTCGCCATACAGCGTGCAGTAGCCGGTTGCCATTTCGCTTTTGTTGCCCGTGGTCAGCACCAGCGCACCAAATTTGTTGGACAAGGCCATCAGCAAGGTGCCTCGAATGCGGGCTTGTATGTTTTCTTCGGTGGTGTCTGGCGTTGTGCCGGCAAAATCGTTGTTGAGCGAGGCTAAAAACGCTTCAAACTCAGGCACGATGGACAACTCGTCGTAGCGCACGCCCAATCGTTGCGCCATCTCGCGGGCATCGATCCAGCTGATTTCGGCGGTGTAGGGCGAAGGCATCATGACGGTTCGGACCTTGTCTGCCCCCAAAGCGTCCACGGCGATGGCCAACACCAAGGCCGAATCGATGCCGCCGGACAAACCCAACAGCACCCCAGGAAAACCATTCTTACCAATGTAATCTCGCACGCCCAGCACCAAGGCGTGCCACAAATCGGCCTCCAACGAGCCCTCCGCCGCAATGGGCGCGGACAAATGCAAGGCTTGGCCTTGGGTCAGGGTGACTTCAAACAGATCAGGCACAAAACTTGGCGCACGCCCTGCCAGCGATTGGTCTGCGTTGAGCGCGAATGAGCGCCCTTCAAACACCACCTCGTCTTGTCCGCCCACCAAATGGGCATAAATCAAAGGCAGACCCGTGGCGCCCACGCGGGCGCGCATGGCTTGTTCGCGCTCATCGCCTTTGCCCACATGAAAAGGCGATGCGTTGATGACTGCCAAAATTTGCGCGCCAGCAGCTTGGGCTTGCAGCGCGGGCTGGTCAAACCAAGCGTCCTCGCAAATCAGCAAACCCACGCGCACGCCTTGCACTTCAAAGACACACGGCGCGTGCCCCGGCATGAAATAGCGACGCTCATCGAACACTTGGTAATTGGGCAACTCGCGTTTGGCATATTGCGCCACCACTTGCCCTTGGCTCAGCACGCTGGCCATGTTCAAGCGCCGTTGCACCGACACCGAACGGGTGCGCTCATCGCCCCCGCTGGGATGACCCACAACCACATGCAGGTCTTTCAGATCGGCCAAAGCCTGAGCAACGGTTTTCAAGGCATCATCGCAGGCTTGGATGAACGACGGGCGCAAAAACAAGTCTTCTGCGGCGTAGCCACACAGCGACAATTCTGGCGTGAGCACCAAGCGCGCACCTTGGGCGTAGGCCGTGCGTGAAGCGTCAATGATTTTTTGCGCGTTGCCCGCGATGTCGCCCACGACAAAGTTCAATTGAGCAACACTGATTTTGAAAGTCATAAGGCGGGATCTGCGTCTGAGTGAAACATGCAAGAAAAACAAGCGAATTATCTCACCCGCATCTTGGATGACCCCCAAGCCATCGACCCCGCGCAATGGGATGCTTTGTGTGCGCAACAAGATGCGCCCTCGCCCTTCATGCGTCACGCTTACTTGCAGGCATTGCACACCAGCGCCAGCGCATGCGCCTCCACGGGCTGGGCTGGGCAGTTCGTCACGCTGTGGCAAGACGAGGCGCTGCAAGCGGCTTGCGCCATGTACGTCAAAAATCACTCCTACGGCGAATATGTGTTTGATTGGGCGTGGGCCAACGCTTACGAACAACACGGCTTGCAGTATTACCCCAAAGCCTTGATTGCCGTGCCTTTCACCCCTGTGCCGGGCTCGCGCTTGCTGGCGGTCAACGATGCCGCCCGCTTGGCGCTCTTGCGCGCATGTTTGGAACACGCACAAAACTTGAACTTGTCGTCCCTGCACCTCTTGTTTGACAGCCCAGCAGACCGCGCGGCCTGCCAAGCTTTGCAATTGTTAGAACGACAAACCGTGCAATTTCATTGGCACAACGCTGGTTTTGAAAATTTCGAAGCCTTTTTGGGCAGCTTGAACCAAGAAAAACGCAAAAAAATCAAACAAGAGCGCAAACGGGTGGCGCAAGCAGGCGTGACCTTCAGCGTTCACGAGGGCAAAAACATCACGTCCGAGCAATGGCAATTTTTCTACGCCTGCTATGAGCGCACCTACTTGGAGCATGGCAACGCGCCCTACTTGACCCCGGCATTTTTCGAACAGATGCAGCAAAACATGCCGCAGCACTGGGTGATGTTCATCGCGCATCGTCAAGGTCACCCCATTGCTTCAAGTTTGGTGGCGGTGCAGCAACTGGGCAGCGCCCAAGCTGTGGCCTACGGTCGCTACTGGGGAGCGCTAGAGCGGGTGGACTGCTTGCACTTTGAAGCTTGTTACTACCAACCTTTGATGTGGTGCATTGCACAAGGCGTCAGCCGCTTTGAAGGCGGCGCCCAAGGCGAGCACAAAATGTCGCGCGCCTTGATGCCCACCCCCACTTACAGCGCCCATTGGTTGGCGCATCCAGCATTTGCAGATGCTGTGGAGCGGTTTTTAGAGCGAGAAACCGCTGGGGTAGAAAATTATTTGACCCACTTGGCGCAACGCTCACCCTTCAAACAGACGTAAAAAAGCCCGCAAGCGCGGGCTTTTTGGCGAAAGCGAAAAAACCTCACGCTTGCGCTTTGTTGTAAGCGGCAATGCCGTCGGTGATTTCTTTTTTCGCAGACTCGGGGCCTTCCCAGCCTTTGACTTTGACCCATTTGCCTTTTTCCAAGTCTTTGTAATGCT
>CAIYFE010000211.1 GCA_903925445.1 uncultured Burkholderiales bacterium
ACCCAATTGCGAACTGTTCAAGCCCTTGATTTCTGCTGGCGTCAAAGACGACAAACCGCCCGTACCCGCTTTGTTCAAAGCGTTGGCAACGTCCGCAGCGTTGGCGGTGAAAGCGTTCACCCCCGCAAAAACGGACTGTGCCGTGTTCTGAATGGCAGTGACTTGGATCGAGTTCACCCCGCCCACCACCACGCCCTGCGCAGAGGCCGATGACGTGACGTCGATTGCCCCCAATGTGCTTTGGGTCGAACCACTGAAAACGTCATAGCCCGCCAAGGCGGCCAACACCGCGCCATAAATCTGCGCTTGCGGCGTGGTGCCGGTGGCAAATTTTCCGTCCGTGCCAATCACGGCAACCTTGTCGGTGGTCACATCGGTCAAACCAAACAAATTGGCAACCGCTTGGTTTTGCTTGATGACATCGGTTGCCTGCGCTGGCGGCGTCAGCGACACAGTGGAGTTGTTGCTGCCTGTGATGGTGGTCGCAGCCAACTCAGTCAGTGGCGTCACCACCACCGTCATCGCAGTTTGACCGGTGTAATTGATGATGGAGCGAAGCGGGTTCACCAACTTGGTGGCTGTGCCCGTGCCCTCGCTGTTGTAGTCCACGTTTGCGCCGTTGTTGCTCAGCTGAATCAACAACGGTCCCACGTAGCCGCTGGTCACGGTGACCGTGACCGTTGCGTGCCCCGATGAATCGGTCAAGCCACCGCCAACCCGGTTGCCCTTGGCGTCATAAACGGCAATTTTTTCTTGCGCAATAAAACTGCCTGCGTAACCCGTGATGTCGAGCGCAAGCGATGAAGTCGAATTTCCACTGCCGCCTGCTGCGCCAGCTGCCGCTTTCGAGCCCCCGCCCGCAACACCCGCCACCGCCAAGGCGCCCAGCGCCCAAGTCATGGTCGAAGAAGTGATGCCCTTCGAAGCCGCAGAAGCAGCCACCGGCAGCGCCTGGCTGGCAAACGCATCGGTCTCGGGACTGAACCCGTCAAAACGAGGCGCCATCGCATCGTCAAATGCCGCTTGGGAGCCCTGCCCCGACAAAGACGCACCTCGGCTGTCGTCAATCCCTGCCGACAAACCACCGCTGTCTACGCCGCTTGCTGAAGATGAGTTTGCGTTGGAGGCACCGTCCGAGTCATTGCCGTCCGCCGAACGCGCGCGGCTTGGCATGGCGGCCACTTCTGGATTGGTGCCTACTGAATAAGTAGTCAATGGGCGTGGTGGGGCATCGCCGGCTGCACGGAACAAATCGGCACCGGTGACGTCTGTGTCCATGAAGGAAACCACAAACCCTTTGTACACCATCGAGCGAATTGCGCCATCGCGAATCACCAATTTGGAGCCGGTTTTGGTCACGATGACCAAGTCCGTATCAACAATGTTGACGGACAAAACATCTGTTCGCTTGATCCGAAGTCGTACGGAGTCGATGACTTCGCTTTCGGACTTGCTACCCAATGTGTTCTCACCTTTTGCCATACCTGCCCCAAATATCACGGGTCACAAAACCCGCCAAACTAAAAAAACTGACAAGAATTTATAGCAATTTATGAATTAATTCCAACTTAGAAGTAGTTACTTCGGAATTATTTTCCTACAAATTATGTATCAAATCAGTAAGTTTGTATTAATTTTAGATATCGAGTAAATCTAAAAAGCTAATTTTTGGTAGTACGACAGTTTTATTAAAAATTCTTAAATTAGATATTCTTACAACAAAACAGGCCTAAACAGCTTCTTTTGAACTACGCAAAAGCGCCTGAACAGGGAAAAAATCTCGCAGCACTAAAAAAAGATTTTGACTCGTCAAAGGCTTCATCAACACAGCATCAAAGCCTTTTTTTGCATCTGTGCTTCAATCGCGGGCGTCACATCGGCGGTGTACGCAATGATTTTTGAGGGCTTCGATGTGGGATGGCTTTGAATCAATTTCAAAATCTCATAGCCATCTGTTTCGGGCATGTTGATATCGACAAGCACAACGGAAACATCGACTTGATCCAAAATTTCAATCGTGTCTTTCACAGAAAAAGACTCATGAACATTGAACCCAAAGGGCCTCAATATCAGCCCAGGAAGTAAACGACTCATTCCGTTGTCATCTACAACAAGTACGTGAATATTTTTCGGTTTCCTAAAGTTTTCCATACCTGTCACAAAATAATCAAATTTATCAAGTATGTATGGTTGCACCGATTGATTTAGAAAAATAGCCTGAAATCTAACAAAAAAGGAAAAATTTACCGGAGAAACAATTTTTCAATGCCTTAGTTTTCTTTGGAGACCAAGAAAAAGTTCTTTTCCAGCAGCCGATGCACTTCACGGGCGTGGTGGTAAATCGATTCGTAAAACACCTCGGTGGGCACCAAATACTTGGAGCGCTTGTCGGTCTCAGAAGACACCGACTTCACAAAACCCTCCGCTTCTAATTCGCGGATGCGCAAGCGCAGCGCACGCTCCGTCATGCTGCCGCCCATGTACAAATCTTTGAGAGAACTGGAAATCAGGGAGGGTTGACCCACCGTCTGGCGAGCCATCCCAAAATAAATGTGTCGTCCACTGATGGAGTTCAAGCAAGCCAAATTCTCGGCCTCCCATTGGTGCAGGTCGGCCAAGAAATTTGTTATTTTGGTTAACTCTGCTGAACTTAGTTTTTCAAAACTCATAAGCCGCCAATCAAACAAAATGTTGATAATTTAATCAAATTAGATTCTATATTATCAATATTACTGTTTGAATTGCAACCATGTGTCTTACTGCGGCACAAATCCACTGCTTTTGATGAGCCGCGTCCAGACTTGGGTGTAGGCGTGCTCACGTTGCGCCAATTGCTGCGCGTTCATGAAGCCCACCGTCAAACCCATGTTGGTGAGTTTGTCATGCACGTCACGGTCGGCCAGCACTTTGGACAACGCTTGCGCAAAGGTATCCAACGTGGCTTTGGGCGTGCCTGCTGGTGCGAAGATGCCGTAGTAAGGCATGTCTTCCAACCCCGCCAAACCCAATTCGCTGAAAGTGGGCACATCGGGCATGCTGGCTTGGCGGTTTTTACCCATCACAGCCACCACGCGCAATTTGCCCGCTTTGTGGTTTTCAATGAAATCCGGCACACCCGCAATGCCTGCGGCAATTTGGTTGCCCAGCATGTCCGCCATCATCGGCGCGCTGCCTCGGTAAGGTGCAGCCACCAAATCGAGTTTGAATTTTTCGCCAATCAGTTTGACCAAGAACTCCGGCGTAGACGCTGGCGCTGGAATGCCCACCGAGCCTTTGTTGCCTTGTGATTTGACCCACGCCACATAGTCGGTGAAAGACTTGGCAGGCGTGCCACCTGACACCGCCAAGGAATTCACAAAGGTGGCAAAACCTGCGACTGGCACAAAGTCGGTGGCAGGCTCATAGCCTGGGTTTTTGACCACCAAGGGCAAGATGGAAATGGTGTGATCGTGCGAGAGGAACAACACCGTGCCATCGGCGGGCGAAGCCTTGAGGGCTTGCGCAGCAATCTGGCCGCCCGCACCGGGTTTGTTGTCCACCACCACGGGCACGCCCAACTCGTCTTTGAGTTTTTCAGACAGCGTGCGGGCAATCGCATCGCTGCCCCCGCCAGGCGGAAAACCCACCAACAAGCGGATGGGCTTGCCCGCATCGGCCCAAACGCTGCTGGCCGTCAGCGCACACCCGAGCACAGCCCAAGCTGCACCCCGGCGAAACAATTGATTCAAAACTTGTCGACGCATGGCAAACATCTCAATACTCCTTCTTCATCAAAAAAATCACTGCGCAGTTGGGGTGCCCTCGGGGGGCACCTCGTTCGGACTGTCCAACGCAGGCTCGGGCGAATGCTTGCGCGTTTCGCGTTCTTTGAGCTTTTCTTCTTTCTTCTTTTTCTTGGCCAGCTCGCGTTGACGTTTTTCGTAGTTGTAATTCGGGGTGGCCATGGTTGTTCCTTTAGGGCAGTAAATCCAACGCCCGCAAATACGCGGGGTGAGTCATGAGCGCATCCCAAGCTAGCGGCAAATGGGTGGGTAACAAAGCACGTCGGCGCTGCTCGCTGGCATCGCTGGCGTGCCACTGGTTTTTCAGCAAGGCTTCGGTCAAGTCGTTGAGCATCTCATCCACGGCATGGCCATCGCCCACGCTTTGGTTGCACAGTAACACCAAGTCGCACCCCGCATTAAGGGCCGCCACAGCGGCCTGTGCAAAGCTGATGTCGCGTCCTGCAATGCGACGGGCGCCGGCCATCGACAAATCATCGCTGAAGATGGCGCCGTTGAAGTGCAAGCGCGTGCGCAAAATGTCTTGCAACCAACGCGACGAAAAACCTGCGGGCAAGGCATCGACCTTGGGGTAAATCACGTGCGCGGGCATCACGCTGGACAGCGTGGTGGTGAGCCACTGGTAAGGCAACGCGCAATCGTTGAGCACGGCTTGCAGGCTGCGCTTGTCCACCGGAATGTCCACATGCGAATCGGCTTTGACGAATCCGTGGCCGGGAAAGTGCTTGCCGCAATTGGCCATGCCAGCTTGCAGCAAGCCGTGCATCACGCTTTTGGCCAACACGCTGACCACGCGCGGATCGCGCGCAAAAGCGCGGTCGCCAATGACGCTGCTTTCACCGTGGTCTAAGTCGAGCACGGGAGCGAAGCTGAAGTCCACGCCACAAGCGCGCAACTCGCTGGCCAACACATAGCCGCAAGCGGTGGCCGCTTCGATGGCAGCCAAGGCACCACTGCCGGGCTGATTTTTTTTGTCTTGCAACCACAACGTGCCCAAAGCGCGCATGGGGGGAATGTGGGTGAAGCCATCGGTGCGAAAACGCTGCACACGGCCGCCTTCATGGTCCACACAAATCAACACGTCAGCGCGTACGGCCTTGATGTCGGCGCACAGCTGGGTGAGTTGTGCGCGGCTGTGCCAGTTGCGGCCAAACAAAATCACACCGCCCACCAAGGGGTGCTGCAACCTTTTGCGATCGACATCGCTGAGCTCGGTGCTGGCGATGTCCAAAATAACCGGCGCATGGTGGCTCATGAATGGACCTTTTCAACAATCACAAAACTGGTGGCGTAATCGGATTCGTCGCTCACACTGACTTGTGCCCGCAAACCTCTTGCTTCGCACCACGCCTTGAGCACGCCGTGCAACACCAACGTGGGTTGACCGCTGGGCAGCTTGGCGACTTCACACAAGCGCCACGTCATGGGCATGCGCATGCCCAAGCCAATCGCTTTGCTGAACGCTTCTTTGGCAGAAAAGCGAGTTGCGACAAATCGCACGCCACGCTCGGGCCAGCGTTCGCAACGCTGGCGGTAGGTGATGAGTTCGTTGTCGCTGAGGATTTTTTGTGCAAAGCGTTCGCCGTACTTGTCCAGCGAGGCACGAATGCGTCGGATATCGCAAATGTCGGTGCCGATGCCGTAAATCATGTCGGCACACACGCAAGGTAAGCGCGCACGGTGGCCTCGTAGCCCAATTCAAGCGCATCGGCCACCAAGGCATGACCGATCGAGACTTCTTGCACGCCGGGCACGGTGCGCAAAAACAAACCCAAGTTGTCGCGGTTCAAATCATGGCCTGCGTTGACTTGCAAACCCACATCCAAGGCGGCTTGGGCTGCGGCTTTGAACGTCTGCAACACCCGGTCTTGATCGGGCGTGCCAAAGGCGTTGGCATAGCTTTCGGTGTAGAGCTCCACCCGATCGGCCCCCACGGCCTTGGCCGCTGCCATGGCTTGGGGCAGCGGATCCATGAACAAGCTCACGCGGACACCCCAGGCTTTGGCTTGCGCGATCACGGGCTTTAAGCGCTCGGCGTCTTGCGGAAAGGTCCAGCCATGGTCGCTGGTGAACTGGCCTTCGCTGTCGGGCACAAAGGTGACTTGGTGCGGACGCACCTCACGCACAAAGTCCATCAAGTTGTGAAACGGATTGCCCTCGATGTTGAACTCCCGATCCGGCCAAGCTTGGAGCAAGGCAGCCAAATCAGCCACATCGTGCGCCCGAATGTGACGTCCGTCAGGGCGCGGATGCACCGTCAACCCCGATGCGCCAGCTTGCAAACACAAGGTCGCTACACGCGTGACGCTGGGAATTCCCAAATGGCGCGTGTTACGAACCAAGGCCACTTTGTTCAAGTTGACCGACAGTTGGGTGGTGGCAGAGTGAGCGCTCATCGCAGATCTAAATTTTGTAAGTCCATCATGACCTGGCGTGTGCGCAAGGTCTGTACCCCGCAATGGTAGTGCAGCAGCGCGCGCAACTGACTCTGCAAGGCATTGCGTTGCTCTGGCGGCAACTCGGCGCACACTCGCAAAGTGGCCGCAAACGGTGATTCACCGGCCAAGCTGGCATCCAGCTGCAACCAAACTGCACCCAACAAGCCGGGGCGGTCTTGCGGGGCATGCGCGCGCAATCCGCCCTCGGGCACCAAGCTGTAGGCCGCGTTTTCTTGCAAGGCAGACAAAGTCAGGGTTTGGTGGTTGAGTTCGGGCAACAAGCCAATGTCTTGCAGCAGCAGCAACTCAAACGAGCGCAGCGCAGGACCCACGGTGCCTTCGTGCCCAGAGGCCAGCACGTGCACGAGCTGGGCATAAACGTCGAACAAGCGCACATGCGCGTCATCGCGCGCCAGCAAGCGCAGCAACAACTCGTTGGCGTAGTAGCCCGACAACAAGGCTTCGCCCTGGGGCATGATGTGCCCGCCTTGCCATTCGGCACTTTTGAGGGTGCGAATTTCGGCATCGCCGCCGTAAGTCAGTCGCAACAACTGCAAGGGCAGCAGCACAGGCCGAAAGTTGGAACTGGGACGCTTGGCGCCTTTGGCAACCAAGGCCATGCGTCCGTGGTGACGCGTGAAGATTTCCAAGATCAGGCTCGACTCGCTCCAGTCGTAGCGATGGAGCACGAAGGCCGGTTCGTCGCTGATGCGGGTTTTACTCGTAGCCAAAGCTGCGCACCCGCGCTTCATCGTCCGCCCAGCCCGAGCGAACTTTGACCCACAACTCCAAGAACACCTTGGCGTCAAAGAGTTTTTCTAATTCGGTGCGCGCTTCGGTGCCCATGCGTTTGAGGCGTTCGCCTTTGTCGCCAATGACCATGGCCTTGTGGCCATCGCGCTCGACCACGATGGTCGCTGCAATGCGCACCAAGCGTTTGACGCCTTTGGTTTTGCCTTTTTCTTCCTCGAATTTGTCGATGACAACGGTGGAGGTGTAAGGCAATTCGTCACCGGTGAGGCGAAAGAGTTTTTCGCGCACCATTTCGGCAGCCATGAATTTTTCGCTGCGATCGGTCAGTTCGTCGGCATCGTAAAACCAAGCTTGCTGTGGCAAGTACTTCTCGCAAATGCCCAGCAGGCGTTGCACATCTTTGTCGTTCTTGGCCGACATGGGCACGAACTCGGCAAAGGCATGGCGGGTTTGCATCTCTTGCAACCACGGCGCTACTTCAGCGCGGTTTTTGACGGAGTCCAATTTATTGGCCACCAACAAGGTGGGTACGCCGGGCGCGAGCAGCGCCAGCACGCGCGCATCGGCCGGGGTGAAGCTGCCGGCCTCGACCACCAAAAGCACCAAGTCCACATCGCCCACGGCCCCTTGCACGGTTTTGTTGAGCGACTTGTTGAGCGCGTTGCCGTGAATGGTTTGAAAACCCGGCGTGTCCACAAACACAAATTGCGTTGCGCCTTGTGTGTGCATGCCCGTGATGCGATGCCGTGTGGTTTGCGCCTTGCGCGAGGTGATGCTGATTTTTTGTCCGACCAGCGCATTGAGCAAGGTGGATTTGCCCACGTTGGGCTTGCCCACAATCGCAATCAAGCCGCAGCGTTTGTCCGCTTCCAAGATGGGGGCGGCGGCAGGCGCTTCGCTTGGGGCATCGGCCACCACGCGCTTGCCTTTGCTGGCGGCCAGCATGGCGTCGATGTCTTGCAAGGTTTGCGGTTTGGCGTCGGGTGTGGTCATGAGTTTTCTTTGATGATTTGCAGCATGGCTGCGGCAGCGGCTTGTTCGCCCGCACGTCGTGAATTGCCAATGCCGCGTTCGCAGCGCCGCAACTCGGGCACTTCGCATTCGACGTCAAAGGTTTGTTTGTGCGCAGCGCCCAAAGTGCCCACCACGCGGTAGATGGGCAGCTTGAATTTTCGAGCTTGCAGCCACTCTTGCAGCTCGGTTTTGGGGTCTTTGTCCATCGCTTGCATTTCTGGCTTGATCTCGACTTGAGAGAACAAGCGTTTGATCAGCGCATGTGCGCTGTCGTAGCCGGCGTCCAAATACACCGCGCCCAACAGCGCTTCCAGCGCATCGGCCAAGATGGAAGGACGTTTTTGACCGCCCGAGCGCAGCTCCCCCTCCCCCAAACGCAAAATGCCTGACAAGCCCAACGCCAAGGCCAATTGGTGCAAGGTGTCTTGCTTGACCAAGTTGGCGCGAATGCGCGACAAATCGCCCTCGGGCAAGCTGCTCAATTGTTCGTACAAGAGATGCGCCACACCCAAATTGAGCACCGAATCGCCCAAAAATTCCAAGCGTTCGTTGTGATCGGCACTGAAACTGCGATGCGTCAAAGCCCGTTGCAGCAATTCAGGTTGGCTGAATTTGTGCTGCAAACGCTGCTGCAGCGCGTCAAGAATTTGCTGTTGTGTGGGCTCAGACTTGTTCATGCGTTTATTCAAACGCGCCAATGCGCTTGAAATTGCCGAAATTCATCCACACGAAAAACGCTTTGCCCACGATGTTGGCGTCCGGCACAAAGCCCCAATAGCGCGAATCCAGCGAGTTGTCGCGGTTGTCGCCCATCATGAAGTAGTAGCCCTCGGGCACCTTGCAAGTCACGCCTTCGATGGTGTAGTTGCAGTTTTCTTTGAATGGAAAATCGCTCGCGCCCGGCACAAAGGCAGGGCGATCCACATCGTTCAAGATGCGATGGGTGCGCAATCCTTGGCTGTCTTTGGGCGAACTGCCCACGGGCAACTTTTCTTCGAATTGCTTGATGTAGCGCATGCTGTCTTCTTCAAAGAAGTCGGGCAACGCCTCTTTGGACACAGGCTGGCCGTTGACGGTGAGCTGTTTGTTCAGGTAGGCGATTTCGTCGCCGGGCACACCCACCACACGCTTGATGTAATCCAAGCTGGGTTTGGGCGGATAGCGAAACACCATGACGTCGCCACGCTGCACAGGAGAGCCATCGGTCACTTTGATGTTGAGCACCGGCAAGCGAATGCCGTAATGAAATTTATTGACCAAAATCAGATCGCCCACCAACAAGGTAGGAATCATGGAGCCCGATGGAATTTTGAAAGGCTCAAACAAAAACGAGCGCAAGATGAACACGGCCAAGATGACCGGAAACAATCCCGCCGTCCAATCTAACCACCAAGGCTGCATGATGAGGCGTTGTTTGGCTTCGCTCACATCGACGTCGGTTTGTGCGATGCCCATTTTTTGCAATTCAGCACGGCGCAGTTGGGCTTCTTGCTCCAACTTCTCGGCCGCGGCCAAGCGTTGCGGCAAAAAGTAAAAACGCTCGGCCAACCAATACAAGCCGGTGACCAAAGTTGCCATGAACATCAAGAGCGCGAAGTTGCCTTCGATTTGCCCGATGTACCAAAGGCCAGCGTAGCCTGCAAATGCAGCGAGCACAAAAGCCGTAATTGTTTGAATCATCATTCTTCCACTTGCAATATGGCCAAGAAAGCTTCTTGGGGGACTTCTACCGAGCCGATTTGTTTCATGCGCTTCTTGCCGGCTTTTTGTTTTTCAAGCAGCTTGCGCTTGCGGGTGATGTCGCCCCCGTAGCATTTTGCCAGCACGTTTTTGCGCAAGGCTTTGATGGTTTCACGCGCGATGATGTTGGCGCCAATGGCCGCTTGAATGGCCACATCAAACATCTGACGGCTGATGATTTCGCGCATCTTGGCCGCCACTGCACGGCCGCGGTATTGCGCTTGGGTGCGGTGAACAATGATGGACAAAGCATCGACCTTCTCGCCATTGAGCAAGATGTCAACCTTGACCACATCCGAGGCGCGAAACTCTTTGAACTCGTAATCCATCGACGCGTAACCGCGACTCACCGATTTGAGTTTGTCAAAGAAGTCCAGCACGATCTCGCCCAATGGCATGTCGTAAGTCAACATGACTTGGCGACCGTGGTAGGCCATGTTGAGTTGCACACCCCGCTTTTGGTTGGCCAAAGTCATGACGGGGCCCACGTAGTCTTGCGGCATGTACAAATGCACCGTCACGATGGGCTCGCGGATTTCTTCAATCTTGCCTTGATCGGGCATCTTGGATGGGTTTTCCACCATGAGCACCTCGCCGTCGGGCTTGACGACTTGGTAGACCACGCTGGGCGCGGTGGTGATGAGGTCTTGATCGAACTCGCGCTCCAAACGCTCTTGCACAATTTCCATGTGCAACAAGCCCAAAAAGCCGCAACGGAAA
>CAIYFE010000212.1 GCA_903925445.1 uncultured Burkholderiales bacterium
GGCACCAGCAGCTACTACATCAACAACCAACCGGTGCGTCGCCGTGACGTGCAAGATGTGTTCTTGGGCACTGGTTTGGGGCCCCGTGCTTACGCCATCATTGGGCAAGGCACCATCAGCCGCATCATCGAATCCAAGCCCGAAGAGTTGCGTTTGTTTTTGGAAGAGGCCGCTGGGGTTTCCAAATACAAAGAGCGTCGCCGTGAAACCGAAAACCGCTTGTCCGACACGCGCGAAAACCTCACCCGCGTTGAAGATATCTTGCGAGAACTCAACGCCAACCTTGAAAAGCTCGAAAAGCAAGCCGAAGTCGCTCAGCACTACCACGCCTTGCAAGCCGAGGCCACGCTGTGTCAGCAACAGCTGTGGTTTTTGCGCCGCGCCGAGGCAGAGTCCGACCAAGTTGGCATCAAAACGCAAGCCGACAAAGCGTTGAACGATTTGGAATCGCGCATTGCCGATTTGCGCCACATCGAAGCCGATCTGGAAACGGTGCGCCAAGCGCACTACGCGGCGGGCGATCAGGTCAACCAAGCGCAAGGTGCTTTGTACGAAGCCAGCGCGGAAGTGGGGCGCTTGGAAGCCGAAATTCGTTTCGTGGTGGAAGGCCGTCAACGCGCCGAAGCGCGTTTGCAACAAATCAAAGAACAAACCGCGCATTGGGCGGCACAAAGCGAGCAAGCGCAGCAAGAGATTGAAAACCTGGCGGCGCAAGCCATCGATGGTGAAGAAAAAGCCGTTTTGCTTGCCGCTCAAGTCGAAGAGCAAGCCATGCAGCTGCCCGAGTTGGAAGACGCCCTGCGCCAAGCCCAGCAACGCAGCAACGAGCAGCGCGCCAGCGTGGCGCAAGTGCAGCAACAAATTCAAGTGCTGGCGGCCGATCAACGCAACATCGAAGAGCAATCGCGCCAACTCGTGACCCGCCAAGAACGCTTGAGCGCCGATCGCAACGCCTTGGCCACACCCGACGAAGCCCGCTTGACGCTGCTCCAACAGCAATTGCAAGAAGCCCAAGCGCAGTCGGATATCACCACGGCTCAGCTGGACGACTTGCAAACCAATTTGCCCGAGTTGGATCAAGCCAGACGCGATGCGCAAATCCATGTCAACACTGAACAAGCCAAGCAAGCCGATTTGTCTGCGCGGTTAGAAGCGCTCAAAGCCTTGCAAGAAAAAGTCCAAACCGACGACAAGCTCAAGCCTTGGTTGGCCAAGCACGGGCTGGAGGGTTTGCAAGCTCTGTGGCGTCGCATTCACATCGAGTCGGGCTGGGAAAACGCACTGGAAGCGGCGTTGCGCGAGCGCTTGGCGTCGTTTGAAGTCAGCCGTCTGGACATGGTTCGCGCATTTCAAAACGACGCGCCTCCCGCCAAGCTCGCCTTTTACACGCCACCCAGCGAGGCCTTGCCTGAGCACGCCAGCCAATTGCCACGCTTGTCCGATTTGCTGCGTTTGAACGACGCAGGTCAAAAAGCGCTGTTGTCGGATTGGCTCCACGGTTGCTACACCGCCACCAGCTTGGACGAAGCCTTGACCCAGCGCGCCCAACTCAAAGCGGGTGAAGTGATTTACGTCGCCAGCGGCCACGCCATCAGCGCACACAGCGTGAGCTTTTATGCGCAAGACAACGAACAAGCCGGCATGTTGGCGCGTGCGCAAGAAATTGAAAACCTCGAAAAAAGCACCCGCGCTCAAGCCCTCATTGGCGACGAAGCACGAAGCGCATTGGTTCGCGCCGAAGCAGCATATGCCGATGCGTCGGCTCGCTTGGTCAGCGTTCGCAATGAGGCGACGGTGTCGCAATCGCGCGTTCACGAACTGGAAGTTGAAACCCTTCGCTTGAGCCAATTGGCCGAGCAAACCCGCGCACGCAGCGAACAAATTGGCGGCGACTTGGCCGAGGTGCAAGCCCAACTTGACGATTTGCAAGAACGCCGAGCCAGTGCAGAAGCACGCTTTGAAGAACTCGACATGCAATTGGCCGACAGCCAAGAACGCCATGCGCAATTGGACGAAGCAGTGATTCAAGCCGAACGTCGTTTGAACGACAGCCGCGAGCAGCAGCGCACCTTGGAGCGCCAAGCCCAAGAAGCGCAGTTTGCGCAGCGCAGCCTGGCAACCCGCGAAGCCGAGCTCAAACGCATCATCGATACCGCAGCCCAGCAAGCCGCATCGATTGGCGCAGAAGAGCAACGCGTTCAAGAAGACTTGACGCGCTTGAGCGACGCCGCAGCGCAAGCAGGTTTGCAATATGCCCTCAATGTCAAGCTGGAGCGTGAAACCACCTTGGCCGCCAAACGCAGCGAATACGACGACCTCACCGCCAAGCTGCGTGCCAGCGATGAGCGACGCCTCAAAATTGAGCGCGAACTCGATCCGCTGCGCCAACGCATCACCGACTTGCAACTCAAAGAACAAGCGGCGCGTTTGGGTCTGGAGCAATACAACCAATACCTCGCCGACGCCAACGCCGATTTGCAGGCTTTGGCCGAATCCATCGAGTCGGGCGCGGTGCGCTTGAATGGCTTGCAAGGCGAGATTGACCGTTTGCATCGCGACATTGCCGCTTTGGGCGCCGTCAATTTGGCTGCTTTGGACGAACTTGCCAGCGCGCGCGAACGCAAGACTTTCCTCGATTCACAGTCGGCCGACTTGACCGAGGCGATGAACACTTTGGAAGATGCGATCCGCAAAATTGACGCGGAAACACGCGATTTGCTGGGCAACACTTTCAACACCGTCAATCTGCACTTTGGCAAGATGTTCCCCGAGTTGTTTGGCGGGGGCAACGCACGCTTGGTCATGACGGGCGATGAAATTTTGGATGCGGGCGTGCAAGTGTTGGCACAACCGCCTGGCAAGAAAAACCAAACCATTCATTTGCTCTCGGGTGGCGAAAAAGCGCTCACTGCGATTGCGTTGGTGTTTGCGATTTTCCAACTCAACCCTGCGCCGTTTTGTTTGCTCGATGAGGTTGACGCGCCGCTGGACGATGCCAACACCGAGCGTTACGCCAAGTTGGTCTCGGCCATGTCCAAGGAAACACAGTTTTTATTCATCTCGCACAACAAAATTGCGATGGAAATGGCAGAGCAACTCATTGGTGTGACCATGCAAGAGCAGGGCGTCTCTCGCATCGTCGCGGTGGACATGGAGTCTGCTGTGTCAATGGCTGAGGCCGTATAAAGAGTCAAAGATCGAACATGAGTAGTCTTCAAATTGGGTTGGCAATTGCAGGCGGCGTGGTGTTGGTGGGCGTGGTCGCGCACGGCACTTGGACCTCTCGCAAAAACAAACCCCGTCAAGCTGAACCGGTCGCTGAATCCAACAGCGTCAACGATCCTTCCGACGTCGCCGCCATCCAAGAACCCACGTTTCACGACCCCGTTGTGCACGAGCCCCGCTGGCAAGAAGCGCCCGCAGTGGCCACGCCAGAGGTGCAAGCCAACACATCCGATGTCAGCCACAAATCGCTGGATCCCGTGACGGACTTGGCGCGCAGCGTGATGGCGCAAGCCACCGAACACGCGCAACGCATTCCTGACGAGGCCGAGTTGGCACGTTTGACGCAAGAACGCGAGCGTCAACAAGCCGCCGCACAAGAAGCGGCCAAAAAAGCCCAAGCCGCCGCGAGCACGCCGATTCCTCACGAAGCTGGCGCCTTGCTGCAACCTGAAAAACGCCCCAGCTTGGATGCGTTGATCGATGTGCTGGCCGCGGTTGACGTGGATGCGCCCATCTCTGGCGAAGCCACCTTGGCGGCCATGCCGACCACGCGTCGGGTAGGCACCAAATTTTTCACCCTCGAAGGCGTCAATGCAGCCACCGGATTGTGGGAGCAACCCCGCGCAGGCCAGTGGTACAGCGGTTTTCAAGCAGGAGTTCAGTTGGCCAACCGCATGGGCGCTTTGAATGAAATTGAATTTTCCGAATTCGTTCTGAAAACCCAAACCTTTGCCGACGCCATCAACGGCGCGCCAGAGTTTCCAGACATGATTCACGAAGTCGCGCGCGCCCGTGAATTGGACAACTTTGCCTCAGGACACGATGCGCAGTTGAGCTTTACCTTGGTGGCCACCAAGTCGGCTTGGAGTCCGGGCTACGTGCATCAAAACGCGGCGCGTTTGGGGTTTGTGGCAGGCGCCATTCCTGGGCGCATGGTCTTGCCGGGTTCTGTGGCGGGACAGCCGCCCATTTTGGTGTTGGAGTTTGACAGCCAAGCCGCTTTGGCTGAAGACCCTGCGCAGTCTGCCATTCGCGAAATTCATTTGTCTTTGGATGTGCCCCAAGTAGACCCCAGCGAAGAGCCCTTTGCCCGCATGGTGCAAACGGCGCACGAGTTGGCACGCGTGATGGATGGCGCCGTCACCGACGACAACGCGCAAGCCTTGTCCGAAGCCGCCATTGGCGCGATCGCGCGTGATTTGCAAAATCTGTACGCCACCTTGGATGCGCGTGATTTGTCGGCGGGCTCGCCCCAAGCGCGTCGTTTGTTCAGTTGATTTTTTAAGGCCTGTTTGCATGACCACCGCTGCTGAGCAAGCCGCTGCTTTGCGCGAGCAATTGCATCACCACGCGCATTTGTATTACGTCTTGGATGCGCCAACGTTGCCAGACGCCGAGTACGACCGTTTGTTCAAACAGTTGCAGCAACTCGAAGCGCAACACCCTGAACTCATCACACCCGACTCGCCAACCCAGCGAGTTGGCGGCAAGGCGTTGGACGCTTTTGTCAGCGTTCGCCATGCCATGCCCATGTTGAGCATTCGCACTGAAACCGACACCCAAGCCAGTGGCGCACAAGCCTTTGACACCCGCGTGCGCAAAGAGTTGGCGCTCAGCGAAAGCGACCCAGCCGTCGACTACGTAGCTGAACTCAAATTCGATGGCTTGGCCATGAGCTTGCGTTACGAACAAGGCGTACTTGTGCAAGCAGCCACACGCGGTGACGGCGAGACGGGCGAAGATGTGACGCACAACATTCGCACCATTGGGCAAATTCCCTTGCGCTTGAGCCATGCCCCAGCGGTGCTGGAAGTTCGTGGAGAGGTCTACATGGCGCGTGCTGATTTTGAAGCCCTCAACGAACGACAACGTGCTCGCATCGCAGCGGGTGAAAAGGGCGAAAAAACCTTCGTCAACCCCCGCAATGCTGCTGCTGGCGCGGTGCGCCAACTCGATTCCAGCATCGCGGCGCAACGCCCGCTGAGCTTTTTCGCTTACGGCTTGGGCGAGATCACCCCCGCCGAGCAAGGTGGCCCCACGTTTGCCACCCACTTCGAGTTGTTGATGGCTCTCAAAACCTGGGGCTTTCCTGTGGCTGAACAAACCTGTTGCGTCCAAGGTGCGGCTGGTTTGGTTGATTTTCATGAGCGCATGGGGCAACTGCGCGATGCCTTGCCGTTTGACATTGACGGCGTGGTCTACAAAGTCAATCGTTTGGATTGGCAGCGCCAACTTGGCTTTGTGACGCGTGAGCCGCGTTGGGCCGTGGCGCACAAATACCCTGCGCAAGAACAACTCACGACCGTGCAAGCCATCGAAGTGCAAGTGGGACGCACCGGCAAGCTCACCCCCGTGGCCAAGCTCGCTCCCGTGTTTGTGGGCGGCGTGACTGTGACCAATGCCACTTTGCACAACGAAGACGAAGCCCGTCGCAAGGATGTGCGTGTGGGCGACACGGTGGTGGTGCGTCGCGCTGGCGATGTGATTCCCGAAGTGGTGAGCGTGGTGTTGGACAAGCGCATGCAAGACGCGCAAATCTTCACCATTCCGCATGAGTGTCCGGTGTGCGGCAGCTTGGCCGTGCGGGAAGAAGAAGAGGCCGATTACCGTTGCACCGGCGGACTGTTTTGCGGTGCGCAACGCAAGCAAGCCTTTTTGCACTATGCGCATCGTCGCGCTGTTGAAATCGAAGACTTGGGCGACAAGCTGGTCGAACAGTTGGTCGATGCAGGCGTGGTCAAAACCCTGCCTGATCTCTACCACCTGGACTTCACCGCTTTGGTGACCTTGGATCGCATGGCCGAAAAATCGGCCAACAAGGTGCTGGCCAGCATTGAAAAATCCAAGCAAACCACCTTGCCAAGATTTATTTTTGGTTTGGGCATTCGCCATGTTGGTGAAGCCACCGCCAAAGCCTTGGCGCGTCACTTTGGCAAGATGGACGCCATCATGGAGGCCACTTTGGAGCAATTGCTGCAAGTCAGCGACGTGGGCCCCACGGTGGCGCAAAGCATTCGCACTTTTTTTGACCAAGAGCACAACCGCAAAGTGGTCGAACAGTTGCGCGCTTGCGGTGTGACTTGGACGGAAGGTGAGCCCACCGAAGGCGCCAGCTTGCCGCTGACCGGCCAAACGTTTGTGATCACCGGCACTTTGCCCACCTTAAGCCGCGATCAAGCCAAAGACATGCTGGAAGCTGCCGGCGCCAAAGTGGCTGGAAGCGTCAGCAAGAAAACGCATTGCGTGTTGGCGGGTGCCGAAGCGGGCAGCAAATTAGACAAGGCCATCGAATTGGGCATTCAAGTGATCAATGAACAAGGCTTGCTGGCCTTGCTGGGTCACTCATCGGTCTGAGGCAAGGCTGAACAGTTTTTCGCAAATGCCCTGCGCTTTGGCTTCGTCGCGCTTCATTTCAGAAGACAAACACTCATGGATGGCGTCCTTCAAAGATTCGCACAAACGCTCCTCCTTGGTCTGGTGCGCTTTTTGAATGCACTTGCGAAAAATGATGTCCGCCTGACGCGCCACGGCGGGTTTGTAAGAAAGAATTCGCGGCTCCTTGGGCAAGGCATTGAGTTCAAACTCAGAGGGCGGCACATCTTCTGGACGGGTCATGTCCTGCGCCTCAACGGCTGAATATCCGCACGAGGCGCTCAACATCAGAAATGAATGGATACAAAGGAAAACAGCACGACCAAAAGATTGCTTCATGAAACCACATAAATAAAATTAGTTAATAATTTACAACTAAATATATTTATTGCTTTTATTGGTATATTTTTAATTTTGAAGTTTTGCTCACCCGCAGCCGCTGAGCCAGCACAATCCGTTCATGACTGTTCAAACCCTCTTAAAAATGGGTGACCCGCGCTTGCTGCGCGTGGCGCAACCCGTTCAGCAATTCAATACGCCCCAACTGCAGGCGCTGTTGCAAGACATGCGCGACACGATGTTGCACGCCAACGGCGCAGGATTGGCTGCGCCTCAAATTGGCGTGGATTTGCAAGTGGTGATTTTTGGTTCGGACGAACCCAACCCACGCTATCCCGACGCGCCCGTGGTGCCGCGAACGGTGTTGATCAACCCCACACTCACGCCATTGGACGAGGTGCAAGAAGAGGGCTGGGAAGGGTGCTTGTCCGTGCCGGGCTTGCGAGGCGTGGTGCCTCGGTTCAAGCGCTTGCGCTACCAAGGTTTTGATGAGATGGGAAGCGCCATTGATCGCACGGTAGAAGGCTTTCATGCCCGCGTGGTGCAACATGAGTGCGACCACTTGATGGGTGTGCTCTATCCCATGCGCGTGAAAGATTTCTCGCAGTTTGGATTCACCGAAGTGCTGTTTCCGGGCTTGGATGACGCCGACGATTAAGCCTTCAAGGCTTCGAGCAATTCGGTCTCGATTTCCAATTGCGCTTTGTTTTGTTGAAGCGCCGCACCGTCGATCAAGAAAGTGTCTTCCACCCGCTCGCCCAAGGTGCTGATTTTGGCGAGAAACAGATTGACTTTGTGGTTGGCCAACACCCGCGCCACGCTGTAGAGCAAGCCCACGCGGTCGCTGGCAGAGATGCTCAACAGCCATTTTTGAGCGCGTTCATCGGGCTGCAACGACACGCGCGGCGCAATCGGAAAGCTTTTGACGCGGCGTGACACACGCCCGCGCCCTACATTGGGCAAGGGTTTGGCGGTTTCAATGGTCAACTTGAGGTCGTTTTCCACCATCTGGATGAGCTCACGGTAGTGCTCATGAAACTGCGAGGTCACGACTTGGAACGTATCCAGCGCATAGCCGTTGCTGGCCGTGTGAACCTTGGCGTCCAAGATGTTGAAGCTGGCTTGCTCGAAGTAGCCACAAATGCGGGCAAACAAATCGGGTTGATCGGGTGAATACACCAAGACTTGCAGGCCTTCGCCCACTTGAGACAAGCGCGCCCGCACGATCACGCCGACCGATTGCTCTTGCGATTTGGCCACCGCCAAATTGCGCGAGAGTTGGCGGGTGTGCCAAGCGATGTCGTTGGCATCGTGTCGCATGAAGTAACCCACATCGAGGGTGGCCCACAAATCCTTGTGTGCTTCAAAAGGCAAGGCGTAGAGCGCCAACATTTTGAGGGCTTCGCGTTTGCGGGCTTCAATTTCGGCATCGGCATCGGGGGCGCGACCACCCAAGGCGCGCAAGGTGTAGCGGTACAAATCTTCCAGCAACTTGCCTTTCCAAGCGTTCCACACTTTAGGGCTGGTGCCGCGAATATCGGCCACGGTCAACAAGTAAAGGGCGGTTAAATTGCGTTCGTTGTTCACGCGTTTGGCAAACGCAATGATGACGTCTGGATCGCTCAAATCTTGTTTTTGCGCAATGTGGCTCATGGTCAAGTGTTCGCTGACCAAGAACTCGATCAAATCGGCGTCTTCCTTGTCAATGCTGTGGTCTTTGCAGAACTTGCGCACTTCAGCGCGCCCCAGTTGCGAGTGATCGCCGCCGCGTCCCTTGGCGATGTCATGAAACAAAGCGCCGGCGTACAAAATCCACGGCTTGTCCCAACCCGCAGCAAGTTGCGAACAAAACGGGTATTCGTGGGCGTGTTCGGCCATGAAAAAACGCCGGACGTTGCGCAACACCATCAAGATGTGTTGATCGACGGTGTAGACATGGAACAAGTCATGCTGCATTTGCCCCACGATGCGACGAAACACCCACAAGTAACGGCCCAACACCGAAGTTTGGTTCATCAAGCGAATGGCATGCGTGATGCCATTGGGCGCTTGCAAAATGCGCTTGAACATGTCGCGGTTGGCGGGATCTGCACGAAATTTGCCGTCCATCACGTTGCGGGCGTTGTACAAGGCGCGCAAGGTTCGCGCCGACAAGCCTTTGATGCCTACCGTCGACTCGTACAGCCAAAAGGTTTCCAAAATCGCATGGGGATGGCGAAGATACACATCGTCGGTGGTGACCTCCAACATGCCCGCTTTGTCGGCAAAGCGTTCGTTGATGGGACGCGCCACATGTTCGTTGGGGCTCAGGCGTTCTTCAATGTTGAGCAGCAAAATCTGATTGAGCTGTGCCACCGCCTTGGCGGCCCAGTAATACCGTTTCATCAGCGCTTCGCTGGCGGCGCGGGCATTGGTTGAGCCGTCGGCTTCAACCCCAAGACCCAGGCTGCGAGCGACTTGGTGTTGCAAGTCAAACACCAACCGGTCTTCGCGCCGTTTGGCCGCAAGATGGAGTTGGGTGCGAATGAGCGCCAAACTGTCTTCATTGCGTTTGATTTGTTTGGCCTCAAAGCTGGTGGCCAAGCCACGCTTGGCCAACTCTTGCCAACTGTTGCCCAATCCGGCTGCTTTGGCGACCCACAAAATGACTTGCAAATCGCGCAAGCCTCCGGGCGACTCTTTGCAGTTGGGTTCAAGCGAGTAGGGCGTGTTTTCAAACTTGGTGTGGCGTTGACGCAGCTCTAAAGTTTTGGCCACAAAGAAAGCTTGTGGATCCATCGCTGCGTCAAAACGCTTTTGAAACTGCTCAACCAACGCAACGTTGCCGCAGATCCAGCGTGCCTCCAAAAGCGAGGTTTGCACCGTGATGTCGGCGCTGGACTCTTCAACGCATTCATCCACCGTGCGCACACTGGATCCAATTTCAAGACCCGTGTCCCAACACGATCCAATGAAGCGTTCGATTTGTGATTTGAGCGCATCGTCTTGATCTGGCGAGGTGCCATTGGGCAAGAGCAGCAACACATCGACGTCGGAGTAGGGGTACAACTCGCCGCGTCCATAGCCACCCACTGCGACCAAGGCAAACCGTGCATCCAAGCCCACGTTTTGCCACAGTTGGCACAGTGTGTGATCGGTGAGTTTGCTCAAGCGCTGCAACAAGCCGCGCACGCTGCGGCTCGTGCCCAAGGAGGCTGCTTGCAGCAAGGCCGCCTTGTCCTGTTTGTAACTGATGGCCAAGGCGTTCATGGTGTTTAGCAGCAGGTGGTGGTGACGAAATCTGGCAAAGCAGGACTGCCTGCCGACAAAGTTAACACTTCAAAACCGGTGGGTGTGACCAACACGGTGTGCTCCCATTGCGCGGACAACGAATGGTCGCGCGTGACGATGGTCCAGCCATCGCCCAGCTCTTTGATGTCTTTTTTGCCCGCGTTGATCATGGGCTCGATGGTGA
>CAIYFE010000213.1 GCA_903925445.1 uncultured Burkholderiales bacterium
AACAAGTCGGGGTAATGAGCCACCGGCTCCACGCGGTATTGGCTGAACAAATCGGGAAACAGCCGCATCATCATCTTGCGGTCTTCCAGCATGTAGCTCACACCGCTGGGCACGCGCAAGTTGTCTTCGAGCACAAAGTACTCGCCCTCGCCTTTGGCATTGGGTGCGCGCACGATGTCGATGCCGCTGATGTTGGAGTACACCTGATTGGGCACATTCACACCCATCATCTCGGCACGAAACTGCGCGTTGCGCAGCACTTGCTCGGCGGGAATGACGCCTGCTTTGAGAATTTCTTGCCCGTGGTAGACGTCGTGAATGAAGTGATTGAGCGCGCTGACGCGCTGCACCAAGCCTTTTTGCATCTCGCGCCATTCATGCGCGGGAATGATGCGCGGGATGACGTCAAAGGGAATCAAGCGCTCGGTGCCTGAACCGTCCTCATCTTTGTCGCCATACACCGCAAAGGTGATGCCGACACGGCGAAAAATGACTTCTGCTTCTTCGCGGCGACCTTGCATCAACTTGGGATCTTGACGTTTCAGCCATGTCAGGTAGTTTTTGTAATGGGAACGCACGTGTGCGTCATTTTTGAGCAAATCAGCTTCTTGAAGCTGGGCGAACATCTCGTCGAACTGGTGCATGGCGAACTCCTAGCCCTAACCATAGCAAATTAAGTGCCACACTTTAAAAACGTGTGCGCCAGTAGTTTTTTTGAACTTCGCGCTCGCATTGCACCAATTCGGGTTGGTGGCTTTGCCATGTGACCGCACCACACTGGGGCGTTTGCACCCAACGCACGTTCCATGCCTCATAACGTGCCACAACTTCAGGACGAGGATGACCAAAACGATTGCGATAACCGGCTTGCACCACCGCCACGCGCGGACGCACGGCCTCCAAAAACGCTGCGCTGGATGAGGTCAATCTGCCGTGATGGGGCACCAGCAACCAATCTGCCCGCAAATCAGGCTCGCGCAAGACCAAGGCTATTTCTTGTTCGGCCTCGATGTCACCCACCAACAAGGCCACGCGGCCGCTTGCACTTTGAATGCGCAACACACAACTCAAAGCATTGGGTGTTGTTGGAAGGCTGTAATCGACAGCTCGTGGATGCAAGACCTGAAACAACACGCCATCCCATTGCCAGCTTTGCCCAGCGTGACACGTTTGCATGCTGGTCAAGGTTTGCAAAGGGTGCGAGGCAGGCACAGAAGTCAACACGTGCGCTTGCGGTTGCTGCGCCAGCACCGCTTTCAAGCCGCCGCTGTGGTCGGCATCTTGGTGGCTGACGACCAATTGCGTCAAGCGCTCCCCCAAGCTTTGAAGCAAGGGCACCAACACCCGCTGCCCCGCATCGCTCTGCGCAAAATACCGTGGCCCCGTGTCGTACAGCAAACTTTGATGTGCGGTGCGCACCAACACCGCGTGCCCTTGCCCAACGTCGGCGGCCAACACATCGAACTCGCCCACGGGCGGACGTGGGGTTTGCCAAGTCAACAAGGGCAAGGTCCACAACAGCCCCATCAGACGCATCCAAAGCGGCACCCGAATGGCCCACAAACTCAAGCCCAAAATAGCAATCACGCCAACCCAGCTGGGTGCCGCTGCACCCGACCATTGCGCCAAAGGCCAAACGCTGAGTTGCTGCAGCAAGGCCTGAAACCCCTGCACACTCCAAGCCGCAGCCGACCAAGCGGCGGGGAAAACCAAACCCACCCAACACCAAGGCGTGACCCACAAGGTGATCCACGGCACCGCCAACAAATTCGCCACCCACCCCACCAGCGAGACTTGGTGAAACAAGACCAACGAAAGCGGCGCCAAGCAAACACTCATGAGCCACTGCTCTTTGAACAACAACAGCGCATAACGCAGCACCGAAGGCAGCTGCGCGGGCAGCACAGGCCGACCCGAAGCAAACAAAATCGCCACAGCCACAAAACTCAACCAAAACCCTGCTTGCAGCAACGCCCAGGGATCCCACAACACCACCCACCCAGCCACCCAACTCCAGGTGTAAAACCAAGGCCAGCGCTTGTCCTGCCAACGCAAGCAGGTGAACAACACCAACATGCAAACCGTGCGCTGAGCAGGCACACCCCAACCGCAAAACAAGGCATACATCAAAGCCGCCACGCAAGCAGCAACATGGCTCACCGTCACCGCTGGGCAGCGCAACGCCCAAGGTTGGTTGGGATGCCAGGCG
>CAIYFE010000214.1 GCA_903925445.1 uncultured Burkholderiales bacterium
AGCGAGACAAGGATGAATTAGTTTTCCATTCCAGGTCAAGTAACCCTCTAAAACCACTAGACGTTAAAAACCGCTGATTCGGTTCAAAAGGGCACTTTTATTGGTTGACTATGTCCATTGCGCTTGGCTGGGCCCAGTGACGACAGGCATAGTGAAAATGAATGTTTCTTACTTGCAAGCATTGAATTACCTAAAGATGGCAAAATGAAAAATATACTAATCAAAGCGCATGCTCTGCGACATCTAGGTAAGGAGTGATATGGCAAACAACTGCTACAACACGTTCTCTTTTTTTGGTAATGCTAAGGTGGATCAGCAAGTTGAAACTTGGCACTCCAAATTGCGGGAGGTTGCTTTATCGAAAACTAATCTCCAATCTGACAGTACTATTTTTGAGGTTTTTTTTCCGACTAAAGTCGTTCAAAGTGCAATTCCATACCTAGGTACCAAATGGGCATACCCTGATTTTGGAGAGAGTATTTCCTTGGAGGCTGGGGAGCTTGGTTTTGTGAGTGCTTGGAGCGCGATGAATGAATTTCAAGATCACCTCACAGAAGTGCTCGGCAAGTTGGATAAAAACGTAGTCGTACTTCTATCTTCTAGCACTGATTTACATGAAGAAGCTGCCAGGTATACGGCAATCGGAATAGATGGTGAAATCTTTTCCCAATCAGCTGATCTTGAATACGATGAAGATGATGAGGAAAAGGAAGATCCCAACTACACGTTGTTCTATGAGCATCAAATGGATGCTTGTAGTGAACTGATAGATGCAGTTCCTGGCGCTGAATTGACTCTCAAAAATCATCTCAAGTTTTTAGAAGACGCTTTTGATGAGTCGTTGAAGGGCTGAGTTGCTTCCACATTTGCTTCTACACCGCTGTAGGGCGCTTGTAACCTCTTGATTCATAAGAGGTCTTTTTTCTTGATTTTTCTCATAATCCTTTGGTCGTCGGTTCAAGTCCGCCACGCCCTACCATTCATGCAAAAGCCACCCTCGGGTGGCTTTTTTTATGCGCCAAACTCGGTAGTTATCCCATGCGTTGGTTCTGTGCTCGTTCATAGAATGAAATTTTGCTGACAAGTTCCATTGGTTTTTTATATGCCCATCACGATTTCGCCCGCAGTTCGTCGCCAAACCATTGCCGATATTTTGCGCAGAACGGCGCAACGCTTGCCCGACAAAAAAGCGATTGTTTGCGCCAACACCACTTGGACTTATGCGCAGTTTGATGCGCTGGTTTCGCGTTTGGCAGCAGGTTTGTTGTCCATTGGTGTTGCACAAGGTGACAAAGTGGCGGTGTTGGCGCGCAACTCGCACGGCTTTGCTGCGCTGCGCTTTGCGCTGGCGCGATGTGGCGCGGTGTTGGTGCCCATCAATTTCATGCTCAAAGCTGACGAGGTTGCTTACATCCTGCGCCACGCTGGCGCAAAAATTTTGGCAACCGACAGCGGTTTGGCTGAGTTGGCAAAGTCAGCCGCAGCTTTGCAAACGCAGGTCAATGCCTTCATTTGGCTTCCCTCCGAAGAACCCAGTGAGCCCGTCAGCGGCATGCATGTTTTTGACGATTTGATCGCTTGCACCGATGTGTTGGCTCAATCCGACTTCAACAGCACCGATGTGGCGCAAATCGTCTACACCAGCGGGACTGAATCGAGCCCCAAGGGCGCCATGCTCACGCACGATGCTGTGTTGTGGCAATACGTGAGTTGTGTGATCGATGCGGAAATTGCCGAACACGATGTGGCCTTGCATGCGCTGCCGCTGTATCACTGCGCGCAGTTGGATGTGTTTTTTGGCCCCGCCATTTACATGGGAAGCGCCAACATCATCACCGCCAAGCCTGTGCCTGACAACTTGTTGCCCATGCTTGAAAAGCAAGGCATCACAAGCTTTTTTGCGCCTCCAACGGTTTGGATTGCCTTGTTGCGTTCACCGCTTTTTGATCCGAAAAAGTTGTCTCATCTGGCCAAGGGCTACTACGGCGCGTCCATCATGCCCGTGGAAGTCATGAAAGAAATTGCAACCCGACTGCCTCAGTTGCGTCTGTGGAATTTGTACGGTCAAACCGAGATCGCTCCCTTGGCCACCATGTTGGGTCCAGAAGATCAATTGCGAAAACCCGGCTCTTGTGGCAAAGCCGTGCGCAACGTGGAGACCCGCGTGGTCAACGATCAAATGCAAGATGTGGCGCCTGGCGAAGTGGGCGAAATCGTGCACCGCTCGCCCCACCTGATGCTGGGTTATTTTCATGACGATGAACGCACCCAAGCCGCCTTTGAGGGCGATTGGTTTCACAGCGGCGATTTGGCCACGGTGGATGAAGAGGGCTACATCACGGTGGTGGATCGCAAAAAAGACATGATCAAAACTGGGGGCGAAAACGTCGCCAGCCGTGAAGTCGAAGAAATGATTTACCGCTTGCCCCAAGTCAGCGAAGTGGCCGTCATTGGCTTACCCGATCCCAAATGGGTGGAGGCGGTAACGGCCGTGGTGGTGGTCAAGGCCGGACAGCAATTGGACGAAGCCGCTGTCATTGCGCATTGCACGCAAAACATGGCGCATTTCAAAGCGCCCAAACGCGTGGTTTTTACCGATACCTTGCCCAAAAATCCAAGCGGAAAACTGCTCAAACGTCAGTTGCGCCAAGCGTATGCGAGTGCTTGATCCAATCGTTGGCCAGTTGCGCGAGCACCGTGGACCAGTCGCGGCGCTCGTCTTGTCGGTACAAACGCATGGCGATGTACCAAGGGCTGTCGCTGCGATGGAGCATCCAGCGCCAATCGGGCACGTGAGGTAGCAACACCCAAGTGGGTCGCCCCAGTGCACCAGCCAAATGCGCCACGCTGATGACCAGATCCATCAAGCTGCACAGCGCGGCGGTGTCTTCAAAGTCTTGGAGCTGATCGCCAAAGTGCAACAGCTGCGGGGTTTGATGCAGAGTCTGTGCGTCGTGCGGGCGAATTTCTTTTTGCAAGCTCACGCAGTTTGCCAGCGGGGGCAAAGCGGCCAGCAACTGCGAGAGCGCCAGGCTGCGATTTTTGTCGTTGGCATGTTGCGCGCTGCCGCTCCACACCAAGCCGACCCGCGGGCCAGAACGCGCGCCAAGTTTTTGCGCCCACAGCGCTTGTTTTTTGGGATTGGCAAACAAGTAAGGCGCTTGCGGGGGCAGGTTGTGCAAAGTCACCCCAAGCGCCAAAGGCAAAGACAGCAAAGGGCAATGCCAATCGAAGTCGGGCAATGGGTCGCCTTGCTGGATGCAGTGGCTCACGCCCTGGAGCCTTTGCAGCAGACCGAACAACGCAGGCGGCACTTCCAAGACAACACGCGCGCCCCGCTGTGCCAGTTGTTGCGCGAACCGACAAAACTGCAAGGTGTCGCCCAAACCTTGTTCGCAGTGCAACAAAATAGTTTGGTTGTGCAGCGGGGCCTGCCCCAGCCACAAGGGTTGTTTGAATGTTCTGGCGGTCAAACCGGTGGAAGGCGTTTGCCAGCGCCATTCGTACAGCGGCCAAGCCTGCTCTAACTTGCCCAGCAGTAAAAGGCAGTTGGCTTTGTTCCAATGCGCTTGGGCGTAGCTGGGGTCTGCGGCAATGGCTTGGTCGTAACTGGCAATGGCTTGCTCCAGCGCAAGTTGGTCTTGCAACACCGTGCCTCGGTTGAAGTGCGCTTGCGCGTAGTGGGCGTCCAGCGCGATGGCTTGGTCGTAACACGCCAAAGCCTGCTGCGCTTGACCAAGCGCTTTGAGCGCATTGCCGCGATTGAAATGTGCCGAAGCCAGCTGGGGTTGCAACGCAATGGCTTGTTCAAAGTGCGCCAAAGCTTGGGTTTGTTGATCCAAATCTTGGCACACCAACCCTGCGTTGAGGTGCGCTTCGCAATAGGCGGGGTTGATGGACAGCGCCTGTTTGTAATCTTGCAAAGCTTGCGCGTTGTGGTTCAGCGCTTTGTGTGCATTGGCGCGGTTGTAAAACGCTTGGGCAAATTGGGGGTCGCACGCAACGGCTTGGTCGTAACTGTGCAAGGCCGCTTGCAATTGTCCGGTGGCTTGCAGTGCAAAACCCAAATTGCAGTGCAACGCGGCGTTGCCTTGTTGCAGCGTCAACGCGTGCTGCATCAGTTCAACGGCCAATGTCGGGTCATTTTTTTGCGTCGCAATCACGCCCATCATGTGCCAGCACTCTGCTTCTTGCGGGTCGGTGCTCAAGATGTCCACGTAGAGTTGACTGGCTGCATCCAACTGCCCTTGCTGATGCAGCGCGATGGCAGATTGGAGTTTTGTACGACGCGACATGCGTTAAGTTTAGCAATCGGGCGATGAAGCGATTTCTTGTGCTAGAATCTTGTTTTTCGGATGCGGCTGTAGCTCAGCTGGATAGAGTACTTGGCTACGAACCAAGGGGTCGTGGGTTCGATTCCTGCCAGCCGCACCAAATGATTAGAGGGTTAGTAGATTAGCGTCTACTAACCCTTTCGTCTTTTTGGCATCGCTTACCTCGCTTGGTAGCCGTTCGGTTGCCGTTTCGCGATTCCCACAAGCCCCTGCAAACTCCAACAATTCCCCACATCAGACTTGTCACAGTGTCAATGTGCATGGCGGCTTTGTCAATTTGCGCTACTTACCCCACGGGAGGGGGTGGGCTGCCCAGCGAGATACAAGGGGGTGCCTTTGAGCCTCTAGGTATAGGGTGCTAGCGCGCAGACAGTTTCAGTTTGCGCGTTCGGCTTTGGTGAAGGCGGCAATAACCTCCCTGACCACTTTCCTATTGGGCGCAGATAAGGCGAGAAACTCTTCCAAAGTTTCTCGTTCCTGAAAACCAATGCCTGTCGCCCATCTCTGTTTGTGTGACTGAACAGACTTGCGTACAACCTCTCCAAAACGCAGAACTTCGGGTTCAACCTTGAGCCACTCAGCTAAGACTTGCATCTTGTCTTGCATTGGAATCGAACGGTTATTGAGCCAACCCCATGCTGCTTGATTGCTGATTGATTTGCCGGGCCATCGCAAATTGAACTCATGCTCCAGCACGGACGGACTTGCAGCGTAACCTGCTTGAGTCATGGCGGCTCTCAAACGCTTGGTGAATTCAATTTTTTCATTCATAACAACAAGTTACAAACCTGTTGATGTTTTTCTCAAATAGCTGTTGAGTATCATTACAACAATCTGTTGAAAACTTTATCAACAACTTGTTGAGACACTTGAATGGCCAAATCCCTTTTAGAACAACTCCCCGAAATCGTGGCCAATGGCCGCAAGCAGGCCGAAAAAATCTTAGAGGGCATCGAAAGCCGTCAACGTATCAGCTTGCAAACGCGCGAGGTTGTCTTGCCCGCTCGCGACACCAAGGCCGAAGATTGGATTAACAGCCAAGCCAAAGCAGCTCAGCGCGAAGTTTTTGCACCTGGTCAAGCCAGCTTGGTAGATAGCGCCCAACCAACCCTTGGCGCAGCGCATGACTCGACGCCTTGGGCGAATCGATTGATTTATGGCGATAACTTGATGGCAATGGCTGCGCTATTGGCTGGTGATGAAAACACGCCCAGCCTGCGCGGCAAAGTTGATTTGATTTACATCGACCCGCCTTTTGACTCAAAGGCTGACTACCGAACGAAGGTCACGCTACCTGGCGTTGAGATTGAACAGAAACCGACGGTCATTGAGCAATTTGCTTACTCAGACACTTGGAACGATGGGACTGCTTCTTACCTTGCGATGATTACCCCACGCTTGATTTTGATGCGCGAACTATTGTCTGAAAACGGAAGCCTTGCTCTTCATATAGGTATACAAGTTAGCCACTATGTGAAGCTTATTTGCGACGAGATTTTCGGAAAAAATAATTTCAACACTGAGGTCACTTGGTCATACGGCACCCCAAGTGGTGGCCGTGCTGCTGGCAACAAAATTGTTAAGTCACACGAATACATTCTTTGGTATGCAAAGAGCTATGGAAACCATATTTACAACAAAGAATATTTAGCCTACTCAGAAAAATATCTCGCTGATAGATTTACAGAAACGGATGAGTCCGGACGAAGATACCGGACACGAGAGCGTGAAAAAGGCAATTTTGAAAGACAGTATTTAGATGAAAGTAAAGGTGTCCCGCTCTCCACAGTTTGGACTGATATCAAACAGCTCTATGCATACCATCTAGTCAAACGAAAAAAAGAAGAGACAGGTTACGACACACAGAAGCCCGAAGCGCTATTAGAACGACTCATTAATGCAGCTACAAACAACGGTTCGTTGGTATTGGATTTCTTTGGGGGGTCAGGTACAACTGCGGCTGTTGCTGAAAAACTTGAACGTAGATGGGTTACGTCAGACTTAGGTAAACCAGCTTGCATGGTCATACGAAAGAGAATGATTGACCAAGACGCCAAACCCTTCTTGTATCAAGCCATCGGTGACTACCAAGTAGAAGCAGCCAAAGCAACACTAGGTCGTGATTTCCGCATTGGCGATTTGTCGCAAATCGTGTTGTCTTTGTATGGCGCATTGCCATTACCAGCAGACGTCAACCCACAGCGCAACCTAGGCCAAATTGCAGGCATCGCATTGGGCGCAGGCCGCGGCAGCAAAACCTTGGTGTTGGCTGATTCACCCAACAAACTCACCGGTATGGCAACACTCAAGAAGGCTATCGCGCAGCGCGACAACCTGATGGGCGGCTGGGACCGCGTCGTTGTTTTGGGCTGGAACTTTGAGCCATCTATTGGCGAAACCATCACCGCGTTGAATGATTCACGCCTAGAGGTGTTGGTCATCCCACCAGACTTGATGGACCGCTTGAAGAAAAAAGGCGGCATCGACAAGCTACGCGGCCAAGTCCGTTTCTCTTCGTTGCAGTACCTGACCATCGAACCCGTCAAAGTCAAAACTGAAGACGCACAAGACGTGCTGACGATTCAGCTTAAGAACTATGTGCTGCTCTCCCCCGAAGCCATCAACCTTGACGATGCAAACCGTCAAGCTTTGCAACAGGTTGCCAACAAGGAGCCTTTGGCATTAATTGAATATTGGGCCGTTGACCCCGACTACGACGGCAAGGTCTTCCGCTCAGTGTGGCAGGACTACCGAGGCAACACAGCGAACGATGCCGACGTTTTGCGCGTCGTCACCAAGGCAGAGGTCAGCACGCCGACCAAGACCACGCGCAAAGTTTGTGTGCGCGTCGTGGACGTGTTTGGCTTTGAAGCCGAAGTTGTGACAACCGTGGGGGCTGCATGAGTACCGCCGCTAAGAAGGACGAAGGCCAGCTCGCCCTCTCCATAGGGCTGACAGCTAAAACGCAGCAGTTGTGTCTGGGCCTTGAGTCGGGCGCTGCTGATATTTTGGAATTGGTCACGCCCACCACGGCTGATTTATTGACATGGTGGTTTGGTGAAGACATGGTGATGGCCCGTGGTGGCTTGAACTTCCATGCGGGGCAAAAACAAGCCATCTTGAATGCCATTGTCGCCCATGAGGTGCTGGGTGCTGATTCTGATAAATGGTCGCTTCTCAATTTGTATCAAGAAGCTGCGCCAAATGCATTGTTGGTTGGCACACGCATGGAAGAGGTTTCTGCACCCAAGCACGGCCACCCTAAGTATTGTTTCAAGATGGCCACCGGCACGGGCAAAACTTGGGTCATGCAAGCCCTGATGATTTGGCAGCTGCTCAACAAAACTGCGGCGCTTGCCGAAAGCATTGACGACGCACGCTTTACACGCCAATTCATGGTGGTGGCTCCTGGCTTGATTGTTTACGAGCGATTGCTTGATGCGTTCTGCGGCAAGCTGGTCGCGGGTAGCCAAGGCTCGCGCGACTTCGCTACCTCCGATGTAGCCAAGTTTGCCGATTTGTTTATTCCAGAGGCACACCGTGAAATTGTTTTCGGCTTTGTCCGTGGCAACGTGTGCAGCAAAAACGAGATCGGCCTCAAAGCCACTGGCAACGGCATGATTGCCATTACCAATTGGCACTTATTGGCCGAAGGCGATGTAGCCGAAGACATTGAAGAAGTGGAAACTTTGGGTGCGCCGCTTGACCCACAAGCTGTGGTGGCTGGTGTATTGCCATTAACGCCCGGTCGTGCGACTGGCAACAGCCTTGAAGTGTTAGACCGCCGTTATGCGCGCGGCAACGTGTTGGACTTCTTGGCACAACTGCCCGAGTTGATGGTATTCAACGATGAAGCTCACCACATCCACGAGTTCAAACGTGAAGGCGAAACCACCGAAGTGGAATGGCAAAAAAGCTTGACGCGCATTGCCGAAACCAAAGGTCGCCGTTTTGTGCAAGTGGACTTTTCAGCCACCCCTTACAACGACGTAGGTGCAGGCAAGAACAAGCGCAAGGTTTATTTCCCGCACATCATCACCGACTTCGATTTGAAAAGCGCCATGCGTGCTGGCTTGGTCAAATCATTGGTGCTTGACCGCCGCAAAGAAATTGGCGCTCTTCCGCTTGAGTTCAAAGCCGAACGCGATGAATCAGGCAATCCAAGTTTGAGCGAAGGCCAACGCGTGATGCTGCGCGCAGGTTTGGTCAAGCTACGCAAACTTGAAGCCGATTTTGCAAAGATTGACCCGCACCGTTTCCCAAAAATGTTGGTAGTGTGTGAAGACACTACGGTGTCACCTCTGGTTGCTGAATTTTTGCAAGACCAAGAAGGTTTGCATGCAGACGAAGTGATGACGATTGACTCAGGCAAAAAAGCCGAGTTGGGTGAAAAGGATTGGGCGCCCGTGCGCGAGCGCTTGTTCAGCGTAGACAAACACGCCACGCCGCGCGTGGTTGTAAGCGTGCTGATGCTGCGTGAAGGTTTTGACGTCAACAACATTTGCGTCATCGTGCCGCTGCGCTCTAGCCAAGCGCAAATTCTTTTAGAGCAAACCATTGGCCGAGGCTTGCGCCTGATGTGGCGCGACCCCGAATACACCGAAATCAAACAAGAGAACCGAGAGCACATTAACAATGGCCAAGAGCCTGCGAGCTTGCTTGACGTTCTCACCATTGTTGAACACCCCGCCTTTCAGTCCTTCTACGATGAGTTGATCAGCGAAGGCTTAGCTGGCTCAACTGGTGATGATGACGACGATGGTGATGGTTCAAGCACCGGTGACGTGATCGCTGCGAACTTGCGTGAAGACTTTGAAACGTTTGATTTCGGTATTCCGTTCATCTTGCAAGAGTCCGACGAGTTACGCGACCACACCGCCATCGACATTACAACGCTCCCATCATTCACCGCGATGACTGCCGAGCAACTCAAAGGCATGCTGGGCAAAGGCGACACCTTCGTCTCTCAAGATTTGCAGTCGTCCACTTTGTTTGGTGACTACCGCGTAGACGGTGCAGTGATGAACGTATCGGGCTACAACGATTATTTGTCGCGCCTCACGCGTCGCATCAGTCAAGCGCTCAGCGAACCTTTGCCCAAAGGCAACAAGATCGCAACTCACCTAGCCAAGCCATATCTGCAAGTCAACACCGCCGAGCTAACTGGCTGGATTGACGATTACGTTTGGACTCAGCTTTTTGCGAGCACGTTCAACCCACTCGAAGATGAAAACTGGCGCTTATTGTTGCTACAACCCGTGGTTGACCACATCACCAAAGTGTTTGCGGTGGGGCTGCTTGAATCAGAAGAAACTCACACCACAGGTGAGACCGAAGTTCATTTACGCCGTCTGAGTGAAGTGCCAAAGCTGATGGTCCGCGAGAGTGCATCTGTCGAAGTGTCCAAATGCATTTACGACCGATTGGGATGGCCTTCGCGCAATGGCGGCTTAGAGCGGGCATTCATTTATTGGGCACAAGCCGATAGCCACGTTCAAGCCTTTTGCAAGATCAGTGAGAACCGTCACACCTTTGCGCGGCTGCGCTACGTGAAAGATGACGGACTACCTGCGTTTTACTCACCTGACTTCTTGGTGCGTACCGAGAACGCGGTATATCTCGTAGAAACCAAAGGCCAAGAGCAAACCATTCACCCGAACGTCCAGCGCAAACTCAAAGCTGCATTGGCTTGGTGTGAGCGTATCAATAACCTGACCGAAGAACAGCGCGGTGGCCCTCCGTGGCACTATGTGCTGTTAGCAGAAAACGTGTTGTACGAATGGCAGGGGAAAGGCGCTCATTTGGCTGAGTTACTTGACTATGCTCGATTGCGACCACTAGCGAGTGCTTCACTTCAAGAACGATTGATTTAATTTTCACAAGGAGACTCTAATGGCTACATCAAATCAAGTTTCATCTATGGCAAAGCTTGCAAAGCAAATTGCTGATAAAGAATTGAAAACTGGTGAAACTAATTCTGAGGAACTATTAGCTGCATTGGGTACTGTTGCCAAAATGCTGGAAGTTCAGGCGGGTAACAATCAAGAGGTCTCGGCGCTTGCCAAGCAGGTGCAAGAGTTAGTCGCTGCGAAAGTTACAAAGTAACCTGATGACGCGTATAAGCGGATATGACTTGTTTGCATGCCCCAGTTGTGGGCACTTGCACAGGAAGACTTCATATTCTTCTATTTCGATTTACGTACCTGATGATGCTTCATCTAATGACCGAACATGTGCGCAATGTCATCAGACATTCGATGTTAAGGAATTTTCAAAGGCGGGTTTTGTGAGTCTTTACTCAGACGAGGAGAAGGCCAAGCGATATGCATGGACGCTTTACTCAATTGGGCAGGGGCCAAGGCCAGAAACAAAACCACCTGAGCCATTCCTACGTCGGAGTTGGCTTGCAGTCAAAGCTTGGTTTACGCCCGAGGTGCCAAAGCCT
>CAIYFE010000215.1 GCA_903925445.1 uncultured Burkholderiales bacterium
AACCCTTGACCGCGAAGGTTTACGAGCGTCCCTTTTTATTGATCCCGCCTTGCATCAACAAGTTCTACATCTTGGATTTGCAGCCTGAGAACTCGTTCATTCGCTACGCGGTGAGTCAAGGCCATCGCACTTTTGTGGTGAGTTGGCGCAACCCCGACGAATCCTTGAAAGACACCACCTGGGACGACTACATCGAACACGTGGCCATCCAAGCCATTCGGGTGACGCAAGAAATTGCAGGCAGCGAAAAAATCAATGCGTTGGGTTTTTGTGTGGGCGGCACGATTTTGTCCAATGCCTTGGCTGTGTTGGCAGCGCGTGGTGAAGACCCCGTGGCCAGCGCAACCTTCTTGACCACGTTGATCGACTTCACCGACACCGGCGTGTTGGATGTCTTCATCGACGAAGCCTTTGTCAAATTCCGAGAAATGCAATTTGCAGAAGGCGGCTTGATGAAGGGGCAAGACATGGCCTCGACCTTCAGCTTTTTGCGCCCCAACGATTTGGTGTGGAATTACGTGGTGGGCAACTACCTCAAAGGTGAAACACCGCCACCTTTTGATTTGTTGTACTGGAACAGCGATTCCACCAACTTACCTGGTCGCATGTACGCTTGGTATTTGCGCAACACCTACCTTGAAAACAACCTCATCCGCCCCGGCAAAGCCAAAGTGTGTGGCGAAGCGATTGACTTCAGAAAAGTCAAGTTGCCTGTCTACATCTACGGCTCGCGTGAAGACCACATCGTTCCCATTGGCGGTTCTTATGCCTCCACACAAGTGTTCCCCGGAAAAAAACGTTTTGTCATGGGCGCATCGGGACACATTGCGGGCGTGATCAATCCACCGCAAGCCAACAAACGCAGCCATTGGATTGGTCCCGCAGACAAATTTCCTAAAACTGCCCAAGAGTGGGTCGCTTCGGCCAAAGAGCACGCGGGCAGTTGGTGGGCGGATTGGTCTGCTTGGCTCAAAACCCATGCAGGCAAGCAAATTGCTGCCCCCAAAACTTATGGCAAAGGCAAATACAAAGCCATCGAAAACGCACCGGGTCGCTATGTCAAAGCCCGTGCCGCCCACTGATTTTTAAACATCGTCACACAGGAGTTTCAATGCAAGACATCGTCATCGTTTCGGCAGCCCGCACGGCAGTTGGCAAATTTGGAGGCTCGTTGGCCAAGCTGTCAGCGACGGAGTTGGGTTCTATCGTGATTCGTGAAGCCATTGCGCGCGCCAAGCTGGATGCAGCGCAAGTCGGCGAAGTCATCATGGGGCAAGTGTTGGCTGCGGGCGCAGGCCAAAACCCCGCACGTCAAGCCTTGATGAAGTCGGGCGTCCCCAAAGAAGTGCCAGCCTTGACCATCAATGCGGTGTGCGGCTCTGGCTTGAAAGCCGTCATGCTGGCTGCTCAAGCCGTGGCGTATGGCGACAGCGAGATCGTGGTGGCGGGTGGCCAAGAAAACATGAGCGCATCGCCTCACGTGCTGATGGGCTCACGCGACGGACAACGCATGGGCAACTGGAACATGGTGGACTCCATGATCGTGGATGGTTTGTGGGATGTTTACAACCAATACCACATGGGCATCACCGCCGAAAACGTCGCCAAAGCGCATGGCATCACCCGCGACATGCAAGATGCCTTGGCGTTGGCGAGCCAACAAAAAGCGTCGGCCGCCCAAGATGCGGGCAAATTCAAAGACGAAATCGTCGATGTGTTGATTCCCCAACGCAAAGGCGATCCACTGGTGTTCAACACCGATGAATTCATCAACAAAAAAACCAATGCCGAAGTCTTGGCGGGTTTGCGTCCTGCTTTTGACAAAGCGGGTTCGGTGACGGCTGGCAACGCTTCGGGCATCAACGACGGCGCCGCTGCCGTGGTGGTCATGACAGCCGCCAAAGCAGCAGCCTTGGGCTTGAAACCCTTGGCACGTATCGCGGCCTTTGGCACCAGCGGTTTGGATCCCGCCACCATGGGCATGGGTCCCGTGCCTGCATCGCGCAAAGCCTTGCAACGCGCAGGCTGGAATGCCGCAGATGTGGATTTGTTCGAGTTGAATGAAGCCTTTGCAGCACAAGCCTGCGCCGTCAACAAAGAGCTGGGCATTGATCCGGCCAAGGTCAACGTCAACGGTGGCGCCATCGCAATTGGTCACCCCATTGGCGCATCCGGTTGCCGCATCTTGGTGACCTTGCTGCATGAAATGCAACGCCGCGACGCCAAAAAAGGCTTGGCTGCCTTGTGCATTGGCGGGGGCATGGGCGTGTCGTTGGCACTGGAGCGTTGAGCGCCACGGAATGAATCTTTCGCAAGTCAATAACTCATACAAACAGGAGATGAACAATGAGTAAAAAAGTAGCGTATGTCACAGGCGGTATGGGGGGTATTGGTACCGCGATTTGCCAGCGTTTGCACAAAGACGGTTTCACCGTCATTGCAGGCTGCGGCCCTACACGCGACTTTGACAAGTGGTTGGCCGAACAAAAAGCCTTGGGCTACAACTTTTACGCATCGGTGGGCAACGTGGGCTCTTGGGACTCGACCGTCGAGGCGTTCAGCAAAGCCAAAGCAGAACACGGCCCCATCGATGTGCTGGTCAACAACGCTGGCATCACGCGCGATCGCATGTTCTTGAAAATGACCCGTGAAGACTGGGACGCGGTGATCGACACCAACCTCAACTCCATGTTCAACGTGACCAAACAAGTCGTGGGCGACATGGTGGAGCGCGGCTTTGGACGCATTGTGCAAATTTCATCGGTCAATGGTGAAAAAGGGCAAGCCGGTCAAACCAACTACTCCGCAGCCAAAGCGGGCATGCACGGTTTCACCATGGCCTTGGCACAAGAGCTGGCCAGCAAAGGCGTGACGGTCAACACCGTGAGTCCTGGCTACATCGGCACCGACATGGTCAAAGCCATTCGTCAAGACGTGTTGGACAAAATCGTGGCGACCATTCCTGTCAAACGACTGGGCACGCCCGAGGAAATTGGCTCCATCGTGGCTTGGTTGGCGGGCGATGAGTCCGGCTTTACCACCGGTGCCGACTTCTCGTGCAACGGCGGTTTGCACATGGGTTGATCCAGGGCTTTGCGTGGGCTTGAGATAATCGAGTCCATGCATTTCCCACCCGTTTCTCGTTGGCGCTTGTCGGTGGCGCCCATGATGGATTGGACCGACCGCCACTGTCGGTTCTTTCATCGCCTGCTCACCCGTCATGCCTTGCTCTACACCGAGATGGTGACCACGGGCGCCTTGCGGCATGGCGATGTATTGAGACATCTGCGTTTCAACTCAGAAGAACATCCCGTCGCCTTGCAATTGGGCGGCAGCGAGGCCGCAGACTTGGCGCACGCCGCTCAGCTGGGCGAGCAATACGGTTACGACGAAATCAATTTGAATTGCGGTTGCCCTTCGGATCGGGTGCAACGTGGTGCGTTTGGTGCGTGTCTGATGAACGAGCCGCAAACCGTTGCCGACGGTGTCAAAGCCATGCTCGATGTGGTGAGTCTGCCCGTGACGGTCAAGCATCGCATTGGCATCGACAAAATCGAGCGTTACAGCTTTGTGCGCGATTTTGTTGGCACTGTGGCGCAGGCGGGTTGCCGCGTGTTCATTGTTCATGCGCGCAACGCTTGGTTGCAAGGCTTGAGCCCCAAAGAGAACCGCGAAATTCCGCCCTTGCGATACGACTTGGCCTACCAACTCAAACAAGACTTTCCCGACTTGGTCATTGCAGTCAATGGCGGCGTCACAAATAACGAACAAATTGCTCAGCACTTGATGCACTGCGATGGCGTGATGGTTGGGCGCGAGGCTTACTACCGACCTTGGCTCATGACGCAATGGGACGCTGAGTTTTATGGCGATGCTTCACAAAAAAGCCCCAGCCGAGAAGCCATTGAAGAAGCCATGGTGGCCTACATGGAGCGCGCTCAGTCAGAAGATGGTTGCCCTTGGTATGCGATTGCTCGCCACATGTTGGGGCTGTATCACGGACAACGCGGCGGTCGCTTGTGGCGCCAAGTCTGGAGCGATCACAAGCTCAAACCGTTGGCGCCCAGAGAAGTGATGAAGTTAGCGCGCCAAGCCTTGGCACGAGGTGCTTGGAGTGAAACTCAGTAGAGTTTTTTCACGAAGATTCGTTTGTAAAACGACAAGGCATAGCTGGCGAACGACAAAATCAAGGCGGTGCCAAACCAATCGCCCAAGCTCATGACGGCGGTGGAGTCCAGAAAATTCTCGGTG
>CAIYFE010000216.1 GCA_903925445.1 uncultured Burkholderiales bacterium
CCATCAAAACCACGGCAGCCGCAGCGTCGTTGATGCCAGAGGCGTTGCCCGCAGTGACCGTGCCGTTTTCTTTGACGAACACCGGTTTGAGTTTGGCCATGTCTTCGAGCTTGCAGCCAGCGCGGAAATGCTCGTCGGTGGCATAGGCGATTTCGCCTTTTTTGCTCTTGAGCATGACGGGCACGATTTGATCTTTGAACAAGCCTGCGTTGCTGGCTTTTTCGGCGCGGTTGTGGCTCTCCACGGCCAGCGCGTCTTGCATCTCGCGGGTAATGCCAAATTTGGTCGCCACGTTTTCAGCGGTCACGCCCATGTGGATGGTGTGGAACGGGTCGTGCAGCGCGCCGACCACCATGTCCACCATTTTGCTGTCGCCCATGCGTGCGCCCCAACGTGCGCTCAACGAGGCATAAGGGCCGCGGCTCATATTTTCTGCGCCGCCGCCAATGGCCACATCGCAGTCGCCGAGCAAAATTGCTTGGCTGGCCGACACAATGGCTTGCAAGCCCGAACCGCACAAACGGTTGACGTTGAAAGCGGGTGTGCCTTCAGAACAACCGCCGTTGATGGCTGCCACACGCGAGAGGTACATGTCTTTGGGTTCGGTGTTGACCACATGGCCAAACACGACGTGACCGACATCTTTGCCGTCGGTGTGCGCACGCGCCAAGGCTTCGCGCACGACCAAAGCGGCCAATTCTGTTGGGGGAGTGTCTTTGAGGCTGCCGCCATAGGTTCCGATGGCGGTACGCACTCCACTGACGACGACGACTTCACGCATGTTGGTCTCCAAAAAGGGTTGGTTTTTAAGTGTTAAACGGTCAAAGTTTGCGCCCAATTGGCTACGCCTGACTTACGCTGGCGCATCCTCCAGCAAGTAAGGCGACTGCGCCGACCAAGCCAGCGACAAATTAAAGGCCAGCGGCTCGCCCGTGAAGGGATGTGCCAAGGCGATGCTTTGGGCGTGCAGCATGAGGCGCGGCGTCATGGCGCGGATGTCGGGCGGTGCATAAAGCGAATCGCCCAGCATGGGGTGGCCGATGCTTTGCATATGCACCCGCAACTGGTGGGTGCGCCCGGTGATGGGTTCTAACTCAATCAAACTGGCCTCGGCGCTGGCCTCTACAAGTCGCCAGCGACTTTGGCTGGGCTTGCCGTCGGGATGGATGATGTGCAGCGGGCGGTTGGGCCAGTCGAGCAATATCGCGCCCTCAATCAAGCTCCAGCCTTGTTCATGGGAGGCGTCAGGCGTGGGCTGCCCCGCGACCACGGCTCTGTAGCGCTTGCTCACTTGTCGGGTTTCAAAGGCTTTGCTGATGCGCCGTTGCGCTTCAATACCACGCGCCATGATGAGCAGCCCAGAAGTGTCTTGGTCGAGGCGATGCACCACCAGTGCGTCTTCAAACACGGCTTGCACGCGCTTGGACAGGCAGTCTTGCTTGTCAGGACCGCGCCCAGGCACCGAGAGCAGGCCGCTGGGTTTGTTGAGCACCAGCATGTGCTCGTCTTGGTAAATTGGCGTCATCTTGGATGCGCCTTAAAACGCCGAGGCTTGGGTTTGCTCTAGCACCAGATTCGATGTCGGTCTCGCCACACAAGGCAGCACATAGCCCTCAGCCTTTTCTTCAGCGCTCAAGCCCGGCCAGTCGATGCTGTAGGCCACCTCGCCACTGAGCAAACGGCACATGCAGCTGCGGCAGGTGCCATTGCGGCACGAACTGGGCAACTGCACGCGTGACATGTCGGCGGCCTCTAGCAATGTGAGGTCGCCCTCAACGTCGTATTGCAATTGGGCGGGTTCGATGCGGACAGTGAATATTTCGGACATGGGCAAGGGATATAGGGCGGGCAGAAGAATTCAGCCCGCAATTATCCCGCAGGCTTAATCCGCGCCGCGCACATGTGTCACACCGCCGTCCACCACCAAGGTGTGACCCAGCACATAGTCGCCGGCGCGGGAGGCCAAGTAGATGGCGGCGGCGGCCATGTCTTCGGCTTCGCCGACGCGCTTGGCGGGCACGCGCTGCGCCACTTCGTCGCCGTGGTCGCGGGCTTCTTTGTTCATGTCGGAGGCGAAGGGGCCTGGAGCAATCGCGTTGACGACGATGCCGTCTTCAATCAAACGAGTCGCCATACGGCGGGTCAGGTGAATCAAACCGGCTTTGCTGGCGGCGTAGGAATAGGTTTCCCACGGATTGACCGACAAGCCGTCGATGGAGGCGATGTTGATCACCTTGGCGTGCTGGGTTTTGGCCGCAGCGCGCAACATGGGTGCAAAGGTTTGTGTCAAAAAGAAGGGTGCTTTGAGGTTCAAGTCCACCACTTTGTCCCAACCCGATTCGGGGAATTCATTGAAGGGCGCGCCCCAGGCCGCGCCTGCGTTGTTGACCAAAATGTCGAGTTGCTTTTCGTGTTTCGAGAATTCGGCCAGCAAGGCGTGTGCGCCTTCTAAGCTAGAGACATCCAAGGGCAGCGCCACGCAATGTCCCAAGGCAGAGAGTTCTTTGGCGGTTTGCAAACAGGCCTCGGCTTTGCGAGCGGTGATGTAGACACGCGCGCCTTGGCGCACAAAGCCCTCGGCAATCATGCGACCAATGCCGCGTGAACCGCCCGTGACAATGGCGGTGCGGCCTTTGAGAGAAAACAAATCTTGCGTGTTCATGGGGTGTCTCCTTGTGTTTTTTGAATGTTCATCAGTTTGCCGTTTTTTGGCAGGCTTTTGCGTCACCCAAGCGTCACCCAAGCGTGTCTTCGCTTCGAAAGTGGTGGGCTGCGCAGCGGCTCAAGCGCCCAGTTTGGCTTGGGCTTTGTCCAGCACCTGAGCCAAGCTGTCGAGCAAATCGACTTGGCTGAAGGAGCAGCTTTCTTCACTAAACAATGCGCTCGATTCGAGCCTGTCCACCACATTGAGCCACACCTCTTCAAACTTGGGCGGCAGAGCCGCAAACAGCGCCGCTTGGCTGCGGGCGGTTTGGCAAAAGGCTGAGACGGTCAGCGCGTTCTGGCGCAAGGCGGCTAGCGCCTCGCGCAACGTGTGAACTGATGAAACGGCAGGAGAGGTCACTTGTTTTTGATTTTGCCGCGTGGCGCGACATACGTGGTTGGCGGGTTGGGACGGTCCGAGGTGGAGGTCTTGGGAGCTGACGTGTCCTTTTTAGGCTTTTTCGTCATTTTGTTGCTGTGTTGTTCGCCTTTGGCCATATCACCTTCGTTGGAGCAGCTCGGATTGAGATGGGTGGATGGTACGCCACGGGCTCCAATCCGCCTGCTGCTTGATCGCTGGTGATTACTTCCCCCACGTATCTCGCAAGCCCGTCACTTTGTTAAACACCGGCTTGCTGGCCGCATGGTCCAAGCGATCCGCCACGAAATATCCGTGTCGTTCAAACTGAAATTTTTGGTCAGGCAGGGCCGCTGCCAATGAAGGTTCGACAAAGGCCGAGACGACTTGCAAGCTGTTGGGGTTGAGGGAGGCCAAAAAGTCTTTGCCGCCGGCGTCGGGCTGGGCTTCGGTGAACAAACGGTCGTACAAGCGGACATCGGCGCTCACGCCGTCGGCCACGGACACCCAGGTGATGGCGGCTTTGGCTTTCACGCTGTCGGCGCCGGGTGTACCGCTTTTGGTGTTGGGAATCACTTTGGCATGGACTTCGGTGATGTGGCCGTTGGCGTCTTTGACGCAGCCGGTGCATTCAATCACGTAGCCCGCTTTGAGTCGTACCACGTTGCCCGGAAAGAGTCGTTTGTAGCCTTTGGGCGGCACTTCGGCAAAGTCTTCGCGCTCAATCCACACCGCATTGCCAATTTTGAAATGACGCAGTGCGGGTGCGGGCTGGTCGTCGCCGTGATGCGGCAACACCGGCGCGTGGCAGTCTTCGGTGTAAGCCTCGCTGCCAAAGACCTCGGCCCAGTTGGTGAGCACCAATTTGACGGGGTCGAGCACTGCCATGCCTCGGTGGGCTTTGTTTTCTAAGTCTTCGCGCAAACAACCTTCGAGCGTGGAATAGTCGATCCAGCTGTCGCTTTTGGTCACGCCAATGCGTTCGGCAAAGAGTTGAATGCTCTCGGGCGTGTAACCCCGGCGGCGCAAACCGACGATGGTGGGCATGCGTGGATCGTCCCAGCCGCTGACCTTGTGTTCATTGACCAATTGCGCGAGTTTGCGTTTGCTGGTGATGACGTAGGTGAGGTTGAGGCGGGCAAATTCGTATTGTTTGGGCGGGGGACTGGCGAGCAATCCGCCTTCGATCAAACGTGCCATCAACCAGTCGTAAAACGGGCGTTGGTCTTCAAACTCCAGCGTGCAAATGCTGTGCGTGATTTGCTCGAGTGCATCTTCGATGGGGTGCGCGAAGGTGTACATCGGGTAGATGCACCATTGGTCACCGGTGTGGTGGTGTGTGGCGCGGCGAATGCGGTAGATCGCGGGGTCGCGCATGTTGATGTTGGGCGAGGCCATATCGATTTTGGCGCGCAAGACCGCTGCGCCGTCGGCCAATTTGCCATCGCGCATGTCACGAAAACGCGCGAGGTTTTCTGCGGGCGTGCGGCTGCGAAACGGACTGTTGACACCGGGTTTGCCAAAGTCGCCACGGTTGACGCGCATTTCTTCAGGCGTTTGTTCGTCTACGTAGGCGTGTCCGGCTTCGACCAAATATTCGGCAGCGCGGTACATGAAGCCAAAATAATCGCTGGCTTGATACAGGTGCGAGGTACCGTTGGCTTGCCAGCCAAAGCCCAACCATTGCACCGCGTCCAAAATCGAGTTGACGTATTCGGTGTCTTCTTTTTCGGGGTTGGTGTCGTCAAAACGCATGTGACACACGCCGCCGTAGTCACGCGCCAGACCAAAGTTCAAACAAATGCTTTTGGCGTGGCCCACGTGCAAATAACCATTGGGTTCGGGCGGAAAGCGGGTGCGAATCTTGGCTGGGTCGGGTTGACCTGCGGCGTGGTGAGCAGCGTCACCGGGGCTGCCAGCCCAGCGGCGGTGCGCGTAGGTGTCAAGGCTCAGATCGTTTTCGATGATCTGGCGCAAAAAATTACTGGGTTTGTGGTCGTGGTCGGCAGGTGTGGTCATCCTGCGATTTTAGGCGGGAGATGCCTTTGCTTTTGCCGCTCACATGGCTTTGAACAAATCGGTGTGCAAACGGCTGACCACCAGCGGCTCGGGGTGCTGCTTCAGGCGCAGCCAAATTTTGCCTTGCGCGTCGCGGCTGATCGATGCGATGGCTTGGGCTTGCACCACGGTGCTGCGGTGAATTTGCCAAAACACCTGGGGGTCGAGTTGGGGCAGCAAGGCTTTGATGGGGGTGCGGATCAGGTACTCCCGCGCAGCGGTGACCACGCGCACGTACTTGTCAGCGGCGGCAAAAAACAACACGTCTTGCACCGGCACGCGGTGAAGTACCGCGCCAATGCTGGCTTGAATGGCCGCCAGCCGTGGCACAGACGCTTGGGGCGGCACAAGCGCTTGCTCAATCTGGTGGAGTGAGTTGTGCAGGGTTTGCGCATGGCTGGTGAGCTGGGGGTTCGGTCTTTTGAGGCGCTCCACCGTGCGCGCCAAGCGCTCGGGTTGCAAGGGTTTGAGCAAGTAGTCCAAGGCTTGGGTTTCAAAGGCTTGCACAGCGTATTGGTCGTAGGCGGTGACAAACACAATGTGCGGCCATGCGCGGTGGTCTGGCCAGTCTTCGGTCAGGGCGTTGGCAACCTCCAGGCCACTCATGCCAGGCATGCGAATGTCTAAAAACAAAATCTCGGGCAAGTGCTGCAAAGCAAGTTGCAGGGCAGACAAACCGTCGCCCACGCAAGCAACGATGTCCAATTCAGGCCAAAGCTGATGGAGCGCTTGGCGAAGGCTTTGCGCCAAAAGGGGTTCGTCTTCTGCAATCAGCGCTTTGATGGAAGTCACGGCGTGTCCTCGTGGGCGGGCAGCAGCAGCGTGACGCAAGCCCCGGTGGGCAGGTTGGTCATGTGCAGTTGCGCTTGTTTGCCGTACAGGGTTTGCAAGCGTTGACGTACATGGCTCAAGCCAAACGAAGTGCCCAGCGTTGGCGCATGTTCTTGAAAACCCAAGCCGTCGTCTTGCACGCTCAAACACAAGCGTTGTCCTTGCCATGCTGCGTTGACTTCGACCGTGCCGCCTTCAATTTGCGGCTCCAGCCCGTGGCGGATGCTGTTTTCTACCAAGGGTTGCAGGATTAAGGTGGGAATGGGGTGTTGTGCCAATTCGGTGGGTAAGTTGAGCTTGAACTTCAAGCGCTGACCCATGCGCATTTGCATCAAGCTCAAGTAATCGTTCAGACAAGCAAACTCTTGTTGCAAGCTGTGGTGGCTTTGGCGCGAGGCTTGCAAGGTGGTGCGTAAAAAGTCAATCAAACGATCCAGCATGGCTTGCGCTTGGGCATCGTCTTGACCTACCAAGGCGCGCAAATTGGCCAGCGTGTTGAACAGCATGTGCGGCTCAAGTTGGGACTGCAGCAACCGCAGCTGGGCTTCGGTGGTTTCACGCGCCATGCGCTCAGCTTTGCTGCGTTGGATGAAGTAAGCAACAAAGGCCGCGCTGATGAGCACCGAGCCGCCCAACAAGCCAGCAAACTTGGCCGGTGCCAAGGCCCACAAATTCCAAGTGGACCAACCCGCATAAGCATCGCCTATCCAAGTGCCCAAGCCGTAACCCAGCAAGCAACCCACCACCAAAAAAGGCAGGCTGTACCAGTTTTTTGCTTGTTGACCGCGAAAAAAATATCGGCACGGATCGTTGAAAAACCAAATGCAGCTGCTGATGGCGTAGGAATACACCAAGTAAACCGACAGCCGCTCAGACGCATAACCAGACGCCACCCATTGCAACAGCGCAATGACCAAGGCCACGCCCCAGACGATGAGCAAGCGTTTGAGCAGGGCGAGGCGTTCGGATTTTGGGATCAAGAAGGTGTGCTTCATACAAGGGTTGATTTTCGTAGCGACTGCAGCCGCCCAACATTGGCCAAAAAGACGCCTGAAAACACGCCATACACAGCACTGACCAGCAAGACAAAATCCAACTCAGCAGCTAACTCGGGTTGGATCGCGCTGACAACACCAACCGCAAACTTCACCAAAAAAATTCCCATGTACAAAGCCAAAGGCCACCAACTTGCGGGCAGGCCAAAGCGATGCAATGCAGCGTCGTAATAAAAACCCGGCGGCAGTGGTTTTTGAAGCAAGTAAAAGCCCAGACCCGCCGTTACCGCAGCCCATGCCAGCAAGGCGGGTAACAGCAAGTCAGTGTCTTGGTAGCGCACGACGATGCCCGAGATGGCCATGCCCATCATGGCCAATGGCACCAAAATTGGCATGCGCCAAGGCACCAGACGGTCTTTGCGGGCGCTCCAACCCAGCCAAAGCAACAGCGCAAAAATGGCGAGTACCCAAACGGGTGTGTGACGAATGATTTCCATGATGTGTCTTTCGTGTTCGTTCAAAGCCAACCCAACCAATCGCCCCATACCAAGTTGCCCAAGTAGCGTCCAGGCAGCAGCGTGAAAGCGCCCGCCACCCCGCAAGCGCCAACATACAAGCGCTGCATGTAGCGCTGGTGCTCGGCAAAATCGCGCCGCGCCAAGGCCATGAAGGCTTTGAATAAACTGAAGGCGGTCAGCACCACCAACAAATGAATCGGCGTGTAGCCCCACACGTTGGGCAAATCAAAGCTGCGAATGAACAGGGCTGAAATGGCGGCAGCCACCATGCAAGTTGTCCAGGCGTACCCCAAGGCGCGGTGCCAACGGGGGCGAATGGTCGCGCCCAGGCGTGCCCACAAAACAACTGGGCCTAACGCCAAAGCGCTCAGCGCAGCGCTCATGTGAATGGCAATGGTTGGGGTGAGTTGCATGGAGGCTCCGTGGGGTCATTGATGCAGCAACTTTGCCAGCCTACGCACAAAGTCTCAACGAACTTGCGACGAAATGCAGCCACAGGGTCGCCAAATGCAGGGCGTCGATAATGGCCGCAATTTTTTCAGGAGTTCATGTGGATATTGTGTTGTTGCTCAAAGCCGCTGTCATGGGCGTGGTGGAAGGGTTGACGGAGTTTTTGCCCATTTCATCGACGGGACATTTGATCTTGGTGGGCTCCTTGCTTGGCTTTGACGATGACAAGGCCAAGGTGTTTGACATCGCCATTCAAACGGGCGCGATCTTTGCCGTGATTGGGGTGTACTGGCACAAGATTCAAAGCACGGTGCTGGCCTTGCCCAAGCAGCGCTCGGCGCGCATGTTTGCGCTCAATGTGCTGGTGGGATTTTTGCCTGCGGTGGTGTTGGGCTTGTTGTTTGGCAAATACATCAAAGCGTATTTGTTCACGCCCACGGTGGTGGCGAGCACTTTTATTCTGGGCGGCTTGATCATCTTGTGGGCTGAAGGTTGGGGGCGTGGCCAAGCCGAGCAAGCGGCGGCAGCACCGCGTGTGCAAAGCGCCGATGAGATGGGCATTGCCGACGCGCTCAAGGTCGGTTTGGTGCAATGTTTGGCCATGATTCCGGGCACCAGTCGCAGTGGTGCCACCATCATCGGGGGCATGTTGTTGGGTTTGTCGCGCAAGGCGGCAACCGATTTTTCCTTCTACTTGGCCATTCCTACTTTGATGGGCGCAGGTGTTTACAGCCTCTACAAAGAACGCGCTTTGTTGAGTCTGCAAGACGTGCCTTTGTTTGCCGTGGGTTTGGTGGTGTCGTTCATCAGCGCTTGGTTGTGCGTGCGCTGGTTGCTGCGCTACATCGCCCACCACAGTTTTGTGGTGTTTGCTTGGTACCGCATTGCGTTTGGGCTTGTGGTGTTGGCGACCGCTTGGAGCGGTTGGGTGGTTTGGGCAGCGTGAATTGGGCGGCTTGAGCTCGGGTGGCTTCAAGCCGCGCGTTCAGTGCTGCAAGCTGAGCAGCGCGGCTTCGATGGCGGCGGCCGTCACCAAGGGGCGCTCCATCGGAAACAAATGGGTTCCGTCGATCAAGGAAACTCGACCTTGGGTCATGCGTTGGCTGAATGCCAAGCCCACTTGTTGCAATTCGCGTGATTGCAAACCGCCAATCAAAGCGGCCTTGCAACGCAAGGGGTGCTGTTTGAAAAAACCGGCCAAGTTGTCTGGAATTGTTTTGTAAATCGCGGTTTCGATGTCGCGGTCAAAACTCAACACGCGTTGCAGGCCCTGAGGCGTGACTTCGTCGTGGGTGCCGTGTGCCACGTAATCGAACAACACTTGGGCATGCCATTTGGCAAAAGCACGTTTGTGCGTGAAGTGCTCCAGCGCTTGGGCTTCGCTGTCCCAACGATTGCGGCGCTTTTTGCTCACAGAGGCGGGCGAAAAAACCTCGCTCCACGCAATGCGTTTGTGCCAGCGCAACATCAGTGCACGCCAGCCACACACCAACGGCGAGTCCAGCATGACCACGCCTTGAACCAATCCCCGATGTTGAGCCGCCACCATCATGCTCAAGATGCCGCCCAACGAATGGCCAACCAAATACACAGGCGCTTGCGCTGCCAAGGGCTTGACGAAATCGGCCAATTGTTCGGCCAGATGCGTCCAGTTGTCGCTGACGGGGTAGCGCGGGTCGTGGCCAAATTTTTCGATCGCTTCAACGCGAAAGCCACGGCGACGCAAGTCATTGAGCATGACGCTGTAAGTGGCCGCAGGAAAGCTGTTGCCGTGCGAGAAAACGATCAGGGCTTGTTCAGACATGGCTCAGATGAGTTTGTCTTTTGGGGTGTTGATTTTTTTCAGCGCCTGTAACCGTGAAGAGGCTTGCATGAGCGGATGCGGTGCGGTGGCGATGCTGTCCCAGATGGGGTCTTCGATGCCGTCAAAGACTTCGCGCAATTTTTCGCCCCAACTGCTGCGAACCATCTGAAAGTAAGGATTGGTCTCGTCGATGCACACCACTTTGTCGCTGTGCAGCTGATTGGCTTCGTACACGACCATGTCCAAAGGCAGACCCACCGACAGGTTGGATTTGAGGGTGGAGTCCATCGACACCAAGGCGCACTTGGCCGCTTCGTGCAAAGGCGTCTCGGGGGTGAGCACTCGGTCGAGCACAGGTTTGCCGTATTTGGATTCGCCAATCTGAAAGTAGGGCGTTTCAGCCGTAGCTTCGATGAAGTTGCCGGGCGAATACACCTGAAACAAGCGCATGCTCTCGCCGCCAATTTGGCCGCCAAAAATCATTGACACATTGAAATCCACGCCCGAGGCTTGAAGCGCTTGGGCATCGCGTTCGCGCACGCGGCGAATGGCTGAGCCCAACACACGCACGGCGTCAAACATGCTGGTGGCGTTCCAAATCGTGATGGGCTCGCTGTCGGGCGTGTCCTTGAGTTGCTCGACCTGCAAAATTTCGCGCACCGATTGCGAGATCGACAAATTACCTGCGGACAACAGCACCATGAAACGATCGTTGGGTTTTTCGTACACGATCATTTTGCGAAAGGTGCTGATCTGATCCAAACCCGCGTTGGTGCGCGAGTCCGATAAAAACACGAGGCCAGCTTTGAGTTTGATGCCAACGCAATACGTCATAACAGTTTTTTGAGTTGATAAAGGGCGTCCAACGCATCGCGTGGACTCAGGGTGTCGGGGTCGAGTTCCGCCAATTTGGCTTGCAACAGGCTGGGACTTGTCGCCTCTTGTTCAGGCGCTGGGGCGAACAAGTCCACTTGCACGCGCGACGCGTCTGCGCCTGCTTCGAGCGAGGCCAAGGCTTGTCGCGCATGGTTGAGCACCGCCGTCGGCATGCCTGCCAAACGCGCCACTTGGATGCCGTAGCTGCGGCTGGCCGGACCGGCTTGAATTTCATGCAAAAACACAATGTTGCTGCCGCTTTCGGTGGCGCTGACGTGCACGTTCACTGCGGCGCGATGGCTGGCAGCAAATTCGGTCAACTCAAAGTAATGCGTGGCAAACAGGGTGAAGGCTTGGGTTTTGTCGTGCAAATGCGTGGCAATGCCACTGGCCAAGGCGAGTCCATCGAAGGTCGAGGTGCCGCGACCAATTTCATCCATCAACACCAAGCTGTGGGGCGTGGCCGCGTGCAAGATTTGCGCCGCTTCGGTCATCTCCAACATGAAGGTGGATTGCGCGTTGGCCAGATCGTCAGCCGCTCCAATGCGGGTGTGAATGGCATCGATGGGGCCCAAACGACAAGCGCTCGCGGGCACATGGCTGCCGATGCTGGCCAGCAACACAATCAAAGCCACTTGCCGCATGTAAGTTGATTTACCCCCCATGTTGGGACCGGTGATGACTTGCATGCGTTGGTTGTGCGCCAGTCGGGTGTCGTTGGCGATGAAGTTTTTGGCGCCGCTGCTTGCCGTGCCGTGGGTTTGTGCCAAACGCGCTTCCACCACGGGGTGGCGACCTTGCGCGATGTCGATGCATGGGTTTTTGACAAACTCCGGCGCACACCAATTCAGGGTGTGCGAGCGCTCGGCCAAAGCGCACAAGGCATCCAACGTGGCAATGGCCTGAGCCAAACGGGTCAGAGCAGGAACAAAGCTTTGCAGTTGGTCGAGCAGTTGCTCAAACAAAAACTTTTCTCGCGCCAAAGCCCGCTCTTGAGCGCTCAGCGCTTTGTCTTCAAAAGCCTTGAGTTCTGGCGTGATGAAGCGTTCGGCGTTTTTCAGCGTTTGACGGCGGGTGAAATCGGCAGGTACTTTGTCGAGTTGCCCTTGCGTGACCTCGATGTAAAAGCCGTGCACTTTGTTGAACTGCACCCGCAAATTGGCAATGCCCGTGCGCTCGCGTTCGCGCACTTCCAGCGCCAACAAAAAATCATCGCAATGGGTTTGAATGCCGCGCAACTCGTCCAAATCCGCGTCGTAGCCGTCGGCAATCACGCCGCCATCGCGCACCAAAGCAGCCGGCTCGGGGTGAATGGCTCGCTCGATCAATGCGCCGCATTCTGGCGGAACAGCCAAAGCTTGCGCCACTCGGTCCAGCAGCTCAGCGCTGGGCACTTTGGGCTGCATTTGCCACGCTTTGTGCAGCGCTTGGCCCAGTGAGACCAATTCACGCGGACGCACCTGGCGCAAAGCAATGCGTGCGCTGATGCGTTGCACATCGCCCGAACCCTTGAGGGCTTCGCGCAAAGCCTTGTAGGGCAATCCCAAGGCACTTTGTTGCAATGCGGCAATGGCGTCGAGCCGAAGCTGGGCTTGCGCGCGGTCGCGGGCAGGTTCGAGCAACCAGCGTTTGAGTTCACGACTGCCCATGCCGCTCATGCAGGTGTCAATCAATGAAAACAAGGTGGGCGAATCTTCCCCGCGCAAGGTTTGCACCAACTCGAGGTTGCGCCTTGTGGTCAGGGGCAAGTCGATCAGCGCATCGTCGCGCACCACTTGCACGCCATGCACATGGGTGAGTGCGCGGCCTTGTGTGTGTTGCGCGTAATCGAGCAAAGCCGCAGCGGCGGCATGGGCGTGGGGCACATCTTGTGCATTCCAAGCACTCAACGAAGCGGCTTGCAAATGCTCAAGCAGTTTGCGCGCTCCCAAAGCAGCGTCAAACTGCCAAGCAGGGCGCAATTGAGCGGGCAAACTCACCGAGGCGCACAAGGCTTTCAAGCGCGATTCAAAGGCAGGGCTGACTTCGGCGCTGTAGATGACTTCACTGGGCGCCACGCGCGCCAACCAAGCCGGCAGGTCGTCGCTGTCGCATTCGGCCAAATGCACCAATCCTTGCGTCACGCTCAACCACGCCAAGCCGCAACGGGCGCGCTCGCTTTGGTGAATGGACAACACATAGGCTTCGGTTTTGTCGCTCAACAAGGCGCTGTCGGTCAGCGTGCCGGGCGTGACCACGCGCACCACTTTGCGCTCGACTGGGCCTTTGCTGGTGGCCACATCGCCGACTTGTTCGCAAATGGCGACCGACTCGCCCAATTTGATGAGGCGAGACAAATACGTTTCGACCGAATGAAAGGGCACGCCTGCCATGACCACCGGTTGACCGTTGGATTGACCGCGTTGGGTGAGCGTGATGTCCAGCAAGCGCACGGCTTTTTCGGCGTCGCTGTAGAACAACTCGTAAAAGTCGCCCATTCGATAAAACAGCAGCGTATCGGGGTACTCGGCCTTGAGAGCCAAGTACTGCCGCATCATGGGCGTGTGGCCGTCGGAAATCGCGGACGTGCTCATGGGTGTTGGCGCGTTGGGTTATTCGTGTTTGTTGGACAAACTCAAGGTTTTGGCGGATTCATTGACTTCTTGTTTGGCTTGCACGCTGCCAAATTTGGAGTAACCGCTCAGCAAGGGCACCAGTTGCGCATAAATGCGTGGGTTGGCCGCCATGCACTCGCGTTGCTCTAAAAAGTTGGCTTCGCCGGTGAAGTTGCCCACCAAGCCACCCGCTTCGGTCACCAGCAACGCACCTGCTGCCATGTCCCAAGGCTGCAAGCCAAGTTCAAAAAAACCATCGCTGAAGCCTGCTGCAACATAGGCCAAGTCCAAGGCAGCTGCGCCGGGACGACGCAGTCCGGCCGTGCGCTGCATCATCTCGCCCATCAAACGCAGGTATTTGTTGAAGTCGTCTTCGGGGCGGAAAGGAAAACCCGTGGAGAGCAAGCACTCGTTGAGGCGAACGCGTTTGCTCACGCGGATGCGCCGATCGTTCAAAAAGGCACCGCGTCCGCGCGTGGCGGTGAACAAATCGTTGCGCGTGGGGTCGTAAACCACCGCTTGCTCAAGCTTGCCGTGAACGGCCAAGGCAATGCTCACGCAGTAAACCGGAAAACCGTGGATGAAGTTGGTGGTGCCGTCCAAAGGATCGATGATCCAAACATGGCTGGCGTTGGGGTTGCCGTGGGTCGAACCCGACTCTTCGGCCAAGATGCCGTGGTCGGGGTAAGCCCCCAACAAGGTTTCGATGATGATGCGTTCACTGGCTTGGTCAACCTCGGTGACAAAGTCATTCACCTGCTTTTGAGAAATACGCACCGCCTCAACGTCAAGGGATGCGCGATTGATGATGGCGCCAGCGGCGCGAGCGGCCTTGACGGCCGTGTTCAGCATAGGGTGAATGGTGGAGGTCGACATAAATTGTGAGGAAGAACGCACAAGCCTAACGGCCAAAAAGAAGGCCCGGCGATGCGGGCAGCGACAATCGGGCGATTTTACGCTTTTGTGAACGCCTTTGCTGACTCATCCATGCACACCCGATTCATCTTGATCCAAACCAGTCACGCCGGCAATGTGGGCGCGGCTGCCCGCGCCATGAAGGTCATGGGCTTTACCGATTTGGTGCTGGTCTCGCCGCGCTGGGCCAACGTGCTGCGCCGAGAAGAAACCATCCAGCGCGCCAGCGGTGCCCTGGATGTGCTCAACAACGCCCGCATCGTGGACACCTTGGATGAAGCCTTGGAGGGCATGAGCCATGTGTGCGCCACCGCCATGACCCCGCGCGACTTTGGCCCGCCAACCTTTGAGCCGCGCGCGCACTTTGCCAATTTGGTGGCACAGCAAGACAACAACGCACAGCAAGGCGTGGCCTTTTTGTTCGGTTCAGAACGATTTGGCATGCGCAACGAAGACGTTTACCGTTGCCACGCTTGTTTGAGCATCCCGACCGATCCCAAATTTGGCTCGCTCAACTTGGCCTCGGCGGTGCAAGTGCTGGCCTACGACTGGCGTCAGGCCTTGGGTGGTTTTGCGGTTCAAAGTGCGACGCCCCAAGCCAGCGTGGCCGATGCGCAACAAGTCGCAGGCATGCTGGCGCATTGGGAGCAAGCCTTGACCCACATTGGCTTTTTAGACCCTGAATCGCCCAAAAAACTCATGCCACGCCTCAACCAGTTGTTCAACCGCGCCCATTTGAGCGAAGAAGAAATACACATTTTGCGTGGGGTGGCTAAGCAGATGCTCTTGAGCGATCCTCACAAACGCTAGACTTGAGGCCTATGTTTTCTCGCCTACGCTCCGACGTTCAATGCATTCTCGACCGCGATCCTGCTGCGCGCAGCTTGTGGGAGGTGCTCACGTGCTACCCCGGTTTGCATGCGCTGGTCATGCATCGGTGGGCGCATTTTTGTTGGCAAATTGGCTTGAAGTGGTTGGGTCGATTCATCTCGCATGTGGCGCGCTGGCTCACGGGCATTGAAATTCATCCCGCCGCCAAAATTGGCGAACGGGTGTTTTTTGACCACGCCATGGGCGTGGTGGTGGGCGAAACCGCCGAAATCGGCGACGGCTGCACCATCTACCAAGGCGTGACGCTGGGCGGTACATCTTTGTACAAGGGCACCAAGCGCCATCCGACGCTTGGCAAGAACGTCGTCGTCAGCGCGGGCGCCAAGGTGCTGGGCGGCTTTGAGGTGGGCGACAACGCCAAAATCGGCAGCAATGCGGTGGTCATCAAGCCCGTGCCAGCTGGCGCTACTGCGGTGGGAATTCCGGCGCGCATCATCCCGTCCAAAACGGGCGAGAGCGCGGATGTATCGCAGGTGCAACCCAAGTTCAACGCCTACGGCATCACCGAAGACACCGATCCGCTCAGCCAAGCGCTGCGCGGCTTGATCGACAACGCGTCCAGCCAAGAGCATCAAATTGCGATGCTTTGGCAGGCCATTGAAAAACTATCGAGCTTGCAGCACAGCGCCGATTGCGTGCCCAGCGAGGCCGCGTTGGAGGAAAAATTTTCGGCCGAACGCATCAACCAACTGCTGGACTGACAGATGGCCTACCTCAACATCCGCCCCAAACGGCTGCACGTGGTGATGAAGTCGCCCGAGGATTGCTCAGGCTATGTGGTGTTCGATTTGGAGCAATACGGCGTGTCCTTTATGTCCATGACGACACCACTCAAGTTGGTGCGTGAGCAAGAGGGATTGCGCCGCTGGCGATTGGACATCGAGCCCATCGACAGCGTTGAAGTGCCGCACTACACCGCATTTGTAGAGACGTTCAACTTCTACGTCTTTTATTTACTCAAACGAAAACCCTTGTTTGAAATTGAACAAGAGTTGCCCGAGTGGAATGTGCATTTTGAAGATGTGTACTTTGACATGTCGGGCGATGCACCACGCATGGTCACGGGCGAGGTCAACCGTCGCAACCCACTTAAAAAACTGCTCAAAAAGCTGTTTTAAACACGACGCGATTGCACCGCATTTTTGGGTCGAAATGCCTTGCAAAACGCGTCACGCGTTTCCAAGTAAGGGCCGCCGATCAAATCGATACAGTAAGGCACCGCTGCAAAAATACCATCAACCAACTGCTTGCCCTCGGCGTCTTTCAAGCCGCCCAAGGTTTCTTGGATGGACTTGGGTTGGCCGGGCAAGTTGATGATCAAGCTCTTGCCACGAATGACCGCCACTTGACGCGACAAAATGGCGGTGGGCACAAATCGCAAACTGATTTGACGCATTTGTTCGCCAAATCCAGGCATTTCTTTGTCAGCGACGGCCAGCGTGGCTTCGGGGGTGACGTCGCGCAGGGCGGGACCCGTGCCGCCGGTGGTCAAAATCAGCGAACAGCCGGCATCGGCCAACTCGATCAAGGTTTGGCTGATGAGGGCTTGCTCATCAGGAATCAAGCGCGAATGCGCTTGCCACGGGTTGTACAAGGCTTGGTTGAGCCAATCGCGCAAGGCGGGCAAGCCTTTGTCTTCGTAGGTACCGCTGGAGGCGCGATCGCTGATGGAAACAATACCGATGTGAACGACGTCGCATCGGGGGTCGGGCAGCAAAGCAGGGGCGTCAGAAGTCGTCATCGTTGTCGGGTATCAAGGCGTCGTCTTGGTTCAGGTGCGATTTGACGAGTTGAAAAATCTCACGATAAGCGCGACCTTGGCGCGGCAGCAAGCCGTGAGAGACATCGGATTTGGTGGTTGTGTCGTCTTTGCGCGCTTGACGAATGAGGGCGCGCAGTTGCTGGCTGTCGGTGCTGGGGTGGGCGGTCATCCATTCATCCAGCGCGGCGTCTTCTTTGACCAAACGGTCACGCCATTGTTCGGCCTCATGCAAGGCCAGTGTCACGCGGCTGGAGCCAACGCGTTGCTCTTCCAAGGCGTCGCGCACGGCTTGCACGGATTCTTCGCTTAACTTGCGCATGAGTTTGCCCACGTACTGCATTTGACGGCGCTTGCCTTCAAAGTTGGTGATTCGCCGGGCTTCGGTCAAAGCGTCGCGCAAGCTGTCGTTGGTGTGGCCTTGGGCGTACAGCCGCTCGGCCAAATCGCTGCGAAGGGTCAGCAACTCGGCGCCAAGGTCTTGGCGTTCATCGCTTTCGCGTTTGCGATCGGTGCGGCTGAGGCTGTCGGTGCCTTTGAGCTCGCGTTTGAGCTCGAGGTCGAGCTCGCTGCCTTCGGCGACAAACTGACCTTTGACGAAATAACCTTTTTTGGGCTTGCGTGACATAGAAATCTAAATGGGTAAGCCAAGTATCATAGCCTCCGATATGAGCCAAGCCACTTCCAAAGCCACACCCTCCAAGTCAAATGCGCCGCATGGTTTCAGCCACAGCCGCGCGCAGTTTGAAGAATTGACCGATTTCGCCCTGCAACACGCCAAAAGACTGGGCGCATCTGATGCAGGCGTGGATGTTTCCGAAGGCTACGGTTTGAGCGTTTCTGTGCGCAAAGGCGAGCTTGAAAATGTCGAACGCAACCGAGACAAATCCTTGGGGGTGACGGTGTATTTGGGTCACCGACGCGGCAACGCCAGCACCTCCGACTTTTCCAGCGCCGCCATCGAGCGCACTGTGCAAGCGGCGTACGACATCGCCCGTTTCACCGCCGAAGACCCCGTGGCGGGCTTGCCCGATGAAAAAGACATTGCGCAGCACCACCCCGATTTGGATTTGTACCACCCTTGGCACGTCAGCAGCGAAGCAACGGCGGAGTTGGCCTTGCGCTGCGAGGCCGCTGCGTTCAAAACGTCCAAGGGCATTACCAACAGCGAAGGCGCGGGTGTGTCAGCCCAGCACAGCCATTTTTTCAGTGCGCACACCCACGGGTTTCGAGGCGGTTACGCCAGCTCGCGCCACAGCATTTCGGTGGCCCCCATCGCAGGCAAGGGCGAAGACATGCAGCGCGATGCGTGGTATAGCTCCATGCGCGCAGCCGATGAGTTGGCTTCTCCTGAAGCCGTTGGGCGCTACGCCGCAGAGCGCGCGCTGAGCCGGCTCAAGGCTCGCAAAATTGCCACCACCGAGTGCCCCGTGTTGTTTGAATCGCCCTTGGCAGCAGGCCTGTTGGGATCGTTTGTGCAAGCCGTCAGCGGTGGCGCACTTTATCGCAAAAGCACTTTCTTGCTCGATTCCTTGGGCAAGCAGGTTTTCCCCGACCATCTGGATATTTTGGAAGACCCGCACATCCTGCGCGGCAAAGGTTCGTCGCCTTTTGATGACGAAGGCGTGGTCACCCGCGAGCGCAAAGTCGTGGATTCGGGGCGCGTGCAAGGGTATTTCTTGAGCACTTACTCGGCACGAAAACTTGGCATGCCCACCACGGGCAATGCCGGTGGCTCGCACAACTTGATCATGCGTTCGCGCTTGACCCAAGCCAGCGACGATTTGGACGAAATGCTGCGCAAGCTCGGCACTGGGCTGTTTGTCACCGAAATGATGGGGCAGGGCGTCAACTACGTCACCGGCGATTACTCCCGAGGCGCCAGCGGTTTTTGGGTGGAAAACGGACGCATCGCGTTTGCGGTGCAAGAAATCACCATCGCGGGCAACCTCAAGGACATGTTCTTGGGGCTTGAAGCGATTGGCGCAGACGTTTACAACTACGGCGCCAAAACCGTGGGCTCGGTGTTGATCAACCGCATGAAAATCGCAGGAAGCTGAAAGCCCGCGGCCTCCTGCTTCTCAATTCAGCCCGCCAGCGCGGCTTTGACTGCAGCTGACACCAAACCCATGTCGGCTTTGCCGGCCAATTGTGTTTTGACAGCGCCCATGACTTTGCCCATGTCGCCCGGGCCCGAGGCGCCAACTTGGGCGACGATGGCTTGCACGGCGGCGGTGATCTCTTGTGCAGAAAGACGCTGGGGCAGGTAGACCTCCAGCACTTTCATTTCGGCAATTTCGATGTCCGCCAAATCTTGTCGATTGGCTTTGACGTAAGCCTCGACAGAGTCTTTGCGTTGCTTGATGAGCTTGTCCACGATGGCAATGATCAGGGCGTCGTCCAAGGTCACGCGTTCATCGACTTCTTTTTGTTTCATCGCTGCTTGCAACAAGCGAATGGTGCCCAAACGCGCACTGTCTTTGGCGCGCATGGCGGTTTTCATGTCTTCGGTGATTTGGTCTTTGAGGCTCATAAAAGCTCCTGGTGAGGTTGGGGGACATAAAAAAAGCCCGCTGAGGCGTCCCTAGCGAGCTTTTTTCTACCAGCCAAAGCTGGCGCTGATCAGTACAGCTTCTTGGGCAATTGCATGCTGCGCACGCGCTTGTAATGGCGCTTAACGGCAGCGGCTTTTTTGCGTTTGCGCTCAGCCGTTGGTTTTTCATAGAACTCGCGCGCACGCAAGTCGGTCAACAGACCCAGTTTTTCAATGGTGCGTTTGAAGCGGCGCAGGGCAACGTCAAACGGCTCGTTTTCTTTTACGCGAATGGTGGTCATTAAACAATGTTTCCGAATGTGCAAACAGAGGGTTCTCAAGAAGATCGTGCTTGTGAGCCGTGTCTGCGGTCTTCCCCGACATTAAGTTGATCAGGCCGTCGGGGGTTTGCCAGCAAAGCCTAGCATTATAGCGGGCTTTTTGAAGCTGCCAAGCCCTGTGCACACGCGAAGCCGCTCGCCCATGCCCATTGGAAGTTGTAGCCGCCCAACCAGCCCGTGATATCGACCACTTCGCCAATGAAATAAAGCCCCGCTTGCTTGGACTCCATGGTCTGCTGCGACAAGTCTCGCGTGCTCACGCCGCCCACCGTGACTTCGGCTTTTTTGTAGCCCTCGGTGCCTGTGGGCGTGAGCGTCCAGCGGCTCAAGCGCTCGGCCAGTTGCGCCAAGGCTTTGTCGCTGGCTTCGATGACAGGGCGCTGCCAAGCGCTGTCTTGCGCGGCCCAGGTGTCGGCCAAGCGA
>CAIYFE010000217.1 GCA_903925445.1 uncultured Burkholderiales bacterium
CGGTGCGTGCCAAGGCGAAGATGCCGGTGAACAAGTTCACCGGAATGCCGATTGCGCGTTGCACGATGCCAGAATAGAAGTCGACGTTGGGGTAGAGCTTGCGCTGCACAAAGTAGTCGTCTTCCAGCGCGATTTTTTCCAAGGCTTTGGCGAGTTTGAACAAGGGGTCGTTTTCCAAGCCCAGTTCTTTGAGCACTTCGTCGCAAGTTTCTTGCATCAACTTGGCGCGTGGGTCGTAGTTTTTGTACACGCGGTGACCAAAGCCCATGAGCTTGACGCCGGAGTTTTTGTCTTTGACTTTCTCCATGAACTCGCCCACTTTGGAGACGCCACCCATGGCTTGAATTTCTTCGAGCATGTTCAAGCAAGCTTCGTTGGCACCGCCGTGGGCAGGACCCCACAAGCAAGCCACCCCCGCCGCAATGGCCGCAAACGGGTTGGTGCCTGAAGAGCCGCACAAACGCACGGTCGAAGTCGATGCGTTTTGCTCGTGGTCTGCGTGCAAGATGAAGATGCGGTCAAGCGCGCGTTCGAGCACGGGGTTGACTTTGTATTCTTCGCAAGGCGTACCGAACATCATGCGCAAGAAGTTGCCGGCATAGCTCAGGTCATTCTTGGGGTACATGTAGGGCTGACCCACGCTGTATTTGTAAGCCATGGCAACCAGCGTTGGCATTTTGGCGATCAAACGCACCGCAGCGATTTCGCGGTGTTCGGGGTTGTTGATGTCGGTGCTGTCATGGTAGAAGGCCGACAAAGCGCCCACCAAACCGGTCAACACCGCCATGGGGTGTGCATCGCGACGGAAACCACGCAAGAAGAATTGCATTTGTTCGTTGACCATGGTGTGGTTGGTCACGGTTTTGACGAATTCTTCTTTTTGTGTTGCGTTGGGCAATTCGCCTTTGAGCAACAAGTAACAAGTCTCGAGGTAATCGCAGTTGGTGGCCAATTGCTCGATGGGGTAGCCGCGGTACAGCAACTCGCCTTTGTCGCCGTCGATGTAAGTGATGGCGGATTGGCAAGAGGCGGTCGACAAGAAACCGGGGTCGTAAGTGAACATGCCGGTTTGGCCGTACAGCTTACGGATATCGATCACATCAGGACCAATGCTGCCGTGGTAGACGGGCATTTCGATGCTGGGGCTGCCGTTGCTGAACGACAGGGTGGCTTTGTTGTCTGCAAGTTTCATGGTGATTTCCTAAATGTCTTTTTAAAAGCGTGTGTCTTGGGTTCAGTGTCTCAGCATCGTCAGCACTTGATGTGCTTCTTGTTGGTTGGCAGCGTCGGGCAATTCTTTGCGGCACAAGAGCAGGTCCAGCAAATCGTTGTCCGATAAGTCCATCAAAGCGTACATTCCGCGCGCGTGAGCCACGGTCAAGTGGGCTTCATGCTGTTGGAAAAAACGCTGAATGAACAAATCGTTCTCCAGCAAACCGCGCCGGCTGCGCCAGTGCAATTTGCTCAAGGCTTTGGGGTCAAGGGGCGAGTTGCCGTCTAGACCTTCAAGCAAAGCATCGCCCACGGAGGTGTCGCGAAAGGGTGCGTCAGCGTCCATGGGGTTGCTCCTTGTGCGGGTGTGCGGCGCCTTAAACGGCGCGGCGCACCATCAATTCTTTGATCTTGCCGATGGCCTTGGTGGGGTTCAGACCTTTGGGACAAACATCGACGCAGTTCATGATGGTGTGGCAACGGAAGAGGCGGTAAGGATCTTCCAAGTTGTCCAAACGCTCGCCGGTGGCTTGGTCGCGGCTATCGGCAATGAAGCGATAGGCTTGCAACAAACCGGCTGGTCCCACGAACTTGTCGGGGTTCCACCAAAACGACGGACAGCTGGTGGAGCAGCTGGCGCACAAAATGCACTCGTACAAACCGTTGAGCTCATCGCGTTCTTCGGGCGACTGCAAACGCTCACGCTCAGGCGCTGGCGTGTTGTTGATCAAGTAAGGTTTGACCGAGTGGTATTGCTTGAAGAACTGGGTCATGTCCACGATCAAGTCGCGAATGACGGGCAGGCCTGGCAGCGGTTTGAGCACGATGGTGTCGGGCAAGCTGCGCAAGTTGGTCAAGCAGGCCAAGCCGTTTTTGCCGTTGATGTTCATGGCGTCAGAGCCACACACGCCTTCGCGGCAAGAGCGACGGAAAGACAAGGTGGGATCGACGGCTTTGAGCTTGATCAAGGCGTCAAGCAACATGCGCTCTGAGCCATCGAGTTCCACGTCGATGACTTGCATGTAGGGCTTGGCGTCTTTATCGGGATCGTAGCGATAGATGTTGAACGTGCGTTTTGTCATGTTTCTAATTCCTTTGATCGTGCGGATCCGTCTTAGAACGTGCGGGGTTTGGGTGGCACGGTTTCAGCCGTGAGGGGCTTCATGCGAACGGGCTTGTAGGTCAAGCTGTTGTCTGCGCTGTGCCACAAGGTGTGTTTCATCCACTCGGCGTCATTGCGACCCAATGGGCAAGTGGGGTGCGTCACATCGTGTTCGTAATCGCGCACCAAGTGAGCGCCACGGCATTCTTTGCGAGCGGCTGCACTTTCCATGGTGGCTTGGGCGGCTTCCATCAAGTTGTCCACTTCCAGCGCTTCGATGCGCGCGGTGTTGAATACTTTGGAGTCGTCTTTCAAACCGATGTTGGCCACGCGAGCGCGCAGTTCAGCGATTTTGCGAACGCCTTCGTCCATGGTTTCTTGGCTGCGGAACACGCCAGCATGGGCTTGCATGATCGCGCGCATGTCGTTGGCGATGTCTTGCGCGTACTCGCCGTTTTTGTTGTTGTCCAAACGCGCCAAGCGCGCCAAGGTGAAGTCGGCGGCGTTGGCGGGCAAGTCGGCTTGTGTGGCGCCAGGTTTGACATGCGAAATGATGTGATCGCCCGCTGCCTTGCCAAAGACCAACAAATCCAACAAGGAGTTGGTGCCCAAACGGTTGGCGCCGTGAACCGACACGCAAGAACATTCGCCCACTGCGTACAAGCCTTGGATGGGGCGGTCTTCGCCGTTGATGTTTTGCACCACTTGGCCGTTGATGTTGGTGGGAATGCCACCCATTTGGTAGTGGATGGTGGGCACCACAGGAATTGGCACCTTGGTGATGTCCACGTTGGCGAAGTTGTGACCAATTTCTTCCACCGAGGGCAGGCGTTTGCGAATCGTGTCTGCGCCCAAGTGATCCAACTTCATGTGGATGTAGTCTTTGTTGGGGCCGCAACCGCGACCTTCCAAAATTTCTTGACCCATGCAGCGAGACACGAAGTCGCGCGGTGCCAAGTCTTTGAGCGTGGGCGCATAGCGCTCCATGAAGCGTTCGCCTTCGCTGTTGAGCAAGATCGCGCCTTCACCACGGCAGCCTTCGGTCAAAAGCACGCCCGCACCGGCCACGCCCGTGGGGTGGAATTGCCAAAATTCCATGTCTTGCAATGCGATGCCAGCACGCGCGGCCATGCCCAAGCCGTCACCCGTGTTGATGAACGCGTTGGTGGATGATTGGAAGATGCGACCCGCGCCGCCGGTTGCGAACATCACGGTTTGCGCTTGCAATTCGTAGACGTCGCCAGTTTCCATTTCGAGCGCGGTGACGCCCACCACATCGCCTTGGGCGTTGCGGATCAAATCCAGCGCCATCCATTCGACAAAGAAGGTGGTGCGAGCAGCCACGTTGGCTTGGTAGAGCGTGTGCAACATGGCGTGACCGGTGCGGTCAGCGGCAGCACAAGCGCGTTGCACGGGTTTTTCACCGTAATTGGCTGTGTGGCCACCGAAAGGACGTTGGTAAATCGTGCCGTCGGCGTTGCGGTCAAACGGCATGCCCATGTGTTCGAGTTCGTAGACGACTTTGGGCGCTTCGCGGCACATGAATTCGATGGCGTCTTGGTCGCCGAGCCAGTCGGAGCCTTTGACGGTGTCGTAAAAGTGATATTCCCAGCTGTCTTCCGACATGTTGCCCAGTGAAGCCGACACGCCGCCTTGCGCCGCCACGGTGTGCGAGCGCGTGGGGAAAACTTTGGAGAGCACGGCCACATTCAAACCGGCGCGTGCGAGTTGCAACGAGGCGCGCATGCCGGAACCGCCAGCACCCACGATGACCACGTCAAACTTGCGACGGGCGATAGAACTTTTTGTAGTCATGACTTAGAGCCTCCAGAGAACCTGAATGGCCCAGCCGAGACACGACATCAGCCAAACCAAGGTGAAAACTTGCAGAACCAAACGCACACCCACGGGTTTGACGTAGTCCATCCAAACATCGCGCATACCGACCCACACGTGGTAGGCCAAAGCAATGAATACGGTGAAGGTCAAAGCCTTCATCCATTGGGGGCTGAAAATGCCAGCCCATTTGTCGTAACCAATCTCGCCAGAGCTCAGCAGCACTTGCGCCAACACGATGAGGGTGAACAACACCATCAAAGCAGCGGTCACGCGTTGGGCGAGCCAATCACGCAAACCGTAATGCGCACCCACGACGACGCGCTTAGAACCGTAATTCACGGACATCTTCTTGCTCCTTGGGAATCAATACAAACCAAAGAGTTTGGCGCCCAAAGCGGCGGTCAAACCCAAGCTCACCACGAGCGTGAAGACGGCAGAGGATTTGCCGAATTCTTTTGTCACAGCGTGACAAACATCCATGTACAAGTGGCGCAAGCCCGCCACGATGTGATGCAAAAACGCCCAAATGATGGCCAACGTGATCAGCTTCACCAACACCCCCGGCACAAATCCAATGCCAACATTGAAAGCGGCCGTGAATTTGGCAAAGGAAATTTCGGAGGACACCGACGTATCGAACAACCACACCACAAAAGGCAGCAGCAAGAACATCACCACGCCGCTGATGCGGTGCAAGATGGACACGATGCCCGCTGCAGGAAGTCGATAAGAGGGAAGATCCGTTAATGCGTTGATGTTGCGGAACTCAGGCCGCTTTTTGGCAAGCTCGGTCATTGGGGGTCTTTCTTCGGGTTTGTCTGCTATGAGGAAACAACTTTTTATTCTATTGCACCTCAACAAGCTGACGTGGGGGTTTCAAATTGTCAACTTAATACGTTATGGTAATGATGAGTATCGGTTCGATACAAACCACGTCTGAGCTCCATGGGGGTGTCGTTGTAGGTGTAGGCCACGCGTTCGACGCTCAAAAGCGGTGTCTTGGGGGTGACATTCAACAAGCTCGCTTGTTCGGCGTCTGGGTTGATGGCGCGGATGTTTTCGTCGGCGCGCACCATGCGCACCCCAAATTCGGTTTCAAACAGCGCGTACATGGCGCCTTGGTAGTTGCTCAGCCGTTCGGCCGTCAAGCCTTTGAAGGGCGTGCCCGGTAGCCACAAATCTTCCAAGATGGTTGGCACGCCGGCAAACGCCAACACGCGCCGCACTTGCAAAACGGGGTCGCCCGAGCGCAGGCTCAAGGCGCGCGCCACATCGGCGCTGGCGCGAGACCGTTTGCAATCGATGATGGTGCGTTGCGCAGGCCCTTCGCTTTGAACGCTGCCGTTGTCGGGTTGCAGTTTCAAGAATCGGTACTGCACATGCTGCTCGGCGTGGGTGGCCACAAACGTGCCTTTGCCTTGGCGGCGCACGACCAAGTTTTCTGCGGACAGCTCATCAATGGCCTTGCGCACCGTGCCTTGGCTGACGCGGTAGCGGGCGGCCAGATCCATTTCGCTGGGAATGGCCTCGCCGGGCTTCCATTCACCCGATTGCAGGCTTTGCAGAATTAGCCCCTTGATTTGTTGGTAAAGCGGGCTAAAAGCCGGCGTTTGCGTGGCTAGTCCAACCACGCCCGCGTTTTCGCCGCCCGATAAAGGTGCGGCTGATGCGGCAGAAAAAGAAGGGTTGCTGGCCATAAAAAGTGATGAAAGTGGCTGACGTCAGCCCGTTGTCAAGCTGGCATCATATCTTCTATAAGACATAAGACAGTTTATCCGAGACTTTTCAAGGGTAAACTCCCAGCACTTTTTCTTTCATCACTTACTTTTTGGAGTTTTCTCATGAGCAAAAAGCCTGTTCGCGTTGCCGTTACTGGTGCCGCTGGCCAAATCGGTTACGCCCTGTTGTTCCGCATCGCCTCTGGCGAAATGTTGGGCAAAGACCAACCCGTCATCTTGCAATTGTTGGAAATTCCTGACGAGAAAGCTCAAAAAGCGCTCAAAGGCGTGATGATGGAACTCGAAGACTGCGCGTTCCCCCTGTTGGCTGGCATGGAAGCCCACAGCGACGCCATGACCGCGTTCAAAGACACCGACTACGCATTGCTGGTCGGTGCGCGTCCACGCGGCCCCGGCATGGAGCGTGCCGATTTGTTGGCCGCTAACGCACAAATCTTCACCGCACAAGGCAAGGCTTTGAATGCTGTGGCTTCACGCGACGTGAAAGTTTTGGTGGTCGGCAACCCTGCCAACACCAACGCCTACATCGCCATGAAATCAGCTCCTGATCTCAAACCCGGCAACTTCACTGCCATGTTGCGCTTGGATCACAACCGCGCTGCGTCACAAATCGCTGCCAAAACAGGCAAAGCCGTGGCTGACATCGAAAAACTCACGGTGTGGGGCAACCACTCGCCCACCATGTACGCCGATTACCGCTTCGCCACCATCGGCGGTAAAGCTGTCAAAGACATGATCAACGACCAAGTTTGGAACGAAACCGTGTTCTTGCCCACCGTGGGCAAACGCGGTGCGGCCATCATCGAAGCACGCGGCTTGTCTTCAGCAGCCTCTGCGGCCAATGCGGCGATCGATCACATGCGTGATTGGGCGCTGGGCACCAACGGCAAATGGGTCACCATGGGCATTCCATCGCAAGGTTGGTATGGCATTCCCAAGGACGTCATGTTTGGCTTCCCCGTGACCTGCGAAAACGGTCAATACAAAGTGGTCGAAGGCTTGGCAATCGACGCATTCAGCCAAGCTTGCATCGACAAGACTTTGAAAGAACTCACCGACGAGCAAGCCGGCGTCGCCCACCTGCTGTAATTGTTTGAGCAGGAACACGCCAGCATGAGCACCTCAGCGCTTGCATCAGGTGCTGCCACGCCAGCCGGTGCTGGCGTGGCTGGCGTACATCCTCGCGATGTGTTGTTGGGCGCACAAGCGTCTGGCGCAATGCTGCCGGTGTGCGATCACTACAGCGGGGTAGAGGCGCGTATGCGCAAAAGCTTGCAGCTGCAAGCTGAGATGACGCAAGAGTTTGGAACCTGCGTCTTTGATGTCACCTTGGATTGCGAAGACGGCGCGCCCGTGGGCGGCGAGGCCGAACATGCGGCGTTGGTCACCGAGTTGGCCTTGGCTGCCGCTGCGCAGTCGCGTGTGGCTGTGCGTGTGCATCCGGTCGATCATCCAGCGTTTGAAGCCGATGTGGCCTGCATTGCAGGCCGTGCGGGTCAGCGCTTGACGCATCTGATGGTGCCCAAAGTCGAGTCTGTGGCCGATGTGGCCTTGGCTGCCCAAGCCTTGGATCGTGTGGGCGCCAACACACTGCCGCTGCATGTGTTGATCGAATCTCCCGCCGCTGTGCATCGTGCATTTGACATCGCGGCGCATCCACGGGTGCAGTCGCTGAGCTTTGGCTTGATGGACTTTGTCTCAGCCCATGCGGGTGCGATTCCGGCCGATGGCATGGGCGCATTGGGTCAATTCACCCATCCTTTGGTGGTGCGCGCCAAGTTGGAAATGGCCAGCGCTTGTCATGCCCACGGCAAAGTGCCATCGCATTGCGTGGTGACCGAATTCAGCGACGTCAACGCCATGCGCGCAGCCGCCCTCAAAGCAGCGCGTGAATTTGGCTTTACCCGCATGTGGAGCATCCACCCGTCGCAAATTCGTCCGATCTTGGAGGCATTTGCCCCCAACGAGGCCGAAATCGAAACCGCCAGTGCCATCGTGTTGGCTGCGCTGGCGGCCGATTGGGCGCCCATCAGCCACCAAGGTCAGTTGCATGACCGCGCCAGTTACAGGTTTTTTTGGCAGGTGCTTCAGCGCGCGCACCATACAGGGCGCACACTACCCGCTGAGGTCAGGATATTCTTTGAGAATCATCAAGGAGTGGCGCATGCGTAAATCAATGTCGGTGTTTGTGTTGCTGTGCATGGCTTTTGGGCAAGTTTGGGCAAGCGATGTTGCCCAACCCCACAAGCTCAAAGTGGCGTACAAGCACAAATCCAGCACCAAAATCAAGCCGCAAGTGCTGGCGCCTCAGGTGTTGCCACCGGTTGCTGCAGTGCAAGAGCCCCCGATGGAGCCAGCGCGTTTGGTCATATCTGACCAAGTTCACACAGGTCGCATGCCTTGCGAATTGGGCAACACCGTGACGGTCACGCCCGACGACAAAAACACGGGTTATTTCTTCGTGCAAATGAAGAACCATACCTTTCACATGAGCCCCGTGCCCACCACCACGGGCGCGGTTCGCTTGGAAGACAACCAGGCTGGCGCCCTTTGGATTCAGTTGGCCAACAAATCCATGCTGATGAACACCCAACTTGGCCAACGCATGGCCGACGAGTGTCAAAGCCCCGCACAGGTTGCAGTTTCTGAAAACATGAAGCTCAACCCCCCGAAGTCCTTGCTCGATGGCCCCGAATTCGCCAAAAAGTAAGCCCCCTTTTGATTACAGGAGAAAACAATGTTGAAAGCCTACCGTGAACACGTTGCCGAGCGCGCTGCGCTGGGTATCCCCCCTTTGGCGCTTGATGCCAAGCAAGTGGCGGAATTGATTGAACTCATCAAAAACCCACCCCAAGGTGAAGAAGAATTTTTGCTCGACTTGTTGACCCATCGCGTGCCACCCGGTGTGGACGATGCGGCCAAAGTCAAAGCGTCTTTCTTGGCGGCTGTGGCCCATGGCGACGTCAAAGTTGCCTTGATCCCCAAAGCCAAAGCAACTCAATTGTTGGGCACGATGGTTGGCGGCTACAACGTCAAACCCTTGATCGACTTGCTCGACGACGCCGAAGTGGCTGGCGTCGCAGCGGAAGGCTTGAAGAAAACATTGTTGATGTTCGATGCCTTCCACGATGTGGCCGAAAAATGCAAGGCAGGCAATGCCAAAGCCAAAGAAGTCATGCAAAGCTGGGCCGATGCTGAGTGGTTCACGACCCGCCCTGAAGTGCCCAAGTCCATCACCGTGACGGTGTTCAAAGTGCCCGGCGAGACCAACACCGACGATTTGTCGCCCGCACCCGACGCCACCACACGTCCTGACATCCCCATGCACTACTTGGCGATGCTCAAAAACACCCGTCCTGACGCGGCTTTCAAGCCCGAAGAAGACGGCAAGCGCGGCCCCATGCAGTTCATTGAAGACCTCAAGAAAAAAGGTCATTTGGTGGCCTATGTGGGCGACGTGGTGGGTACCGGTTCCAGCCGCAAATCAGCGACCAACAGCGTGATCTGGGCCACGGGCCAAGACATTCCTTTCGTGCCCAACAAACGTTTTGGCGGTGTGACATTGGGCGGCAAAATTGCGCCTATCTTCTTCAACACCCAAGAAGATTCAGGCTCTTTGCCCATTGAAGTCGATGTCAGCAAGCTCGAAATGGGCGACGTGATCGACGTCTTGCCCTACGAGGGAAAAGTCACCAAAGCGGGTGCAACCGTGGCCGAGTTCAAACTCAAAAGCGATGTGTTGCTCGACGAAGTGCGTGCCGGTGGCCGCATCAACTTGATCATCGGTCGCTCGCTCACAGGCAAAGCCCGTGAATTTTTGGGTCTGCCTGCATCGACTTTGTTCCGCTTGCCTCAAGCGCCCAAAGATTCGGGCAAGGGCTTTAGTTTGGCGCAAAAAATGGTGGGTCGCGCTTGCGGACTGCCCGAAGGCAAAGGCGTTCGCCCCGGCACTTATTGCGAACCCAAAATGACCACGGTGGGTTCACAAGACACCACCGGCCCCATGACCCGCGACGAGTTGAAAGACTTGGCTTGCTTGGGCTTTAGCGCCGACCTCGTGATGCAATCGTTCTGTCACACCGCTGCTTATCCCAAGCCCGTGGACGTGAAGATGCACCGCGAATTGCCTGCGTTCATCAGCAACCGTGGTGGCGTGGCACTGCGTCCTGGCGACGGCGTGATTCACTCGTGGCTCAACCGTTTGCTGTTGCCTGACACCGTGGGTACCGGCGGCGACAGCCACACCCGTTTCCCCATTGGCATTAGCTTCCCTGCCGGTTCTGGCTTGGTGGCATTTGGCGCGGCCACGGGCGTGATGCCGTTGGACATGCCTGAGTCGGTGTTGGTGCGTTTCAAAGGCCAAATGCAGCCCGGCGTGACTTTGCGTGACTTGGTGCATGCGATTCCGCTCTACGCCATCAAGCAAGGCTTGTTGACCGTGGCCAAACAAGGCAAGAAAAACGTGTTTTCGGGTCGCATTCTCGAAATCGAAGGCTTGCCAGATCTCAAAGTTGAGCAAGCTTTTGAATTGTCGGATGCATCGGCCGAGCGTTCTGCCGCAGGTTGCACGATCAAACTCAACAAAGCCCCTGTGGCGGAGTACCTCACGTCTAACGTCGTGCTCATGAAAAACATGATCGCCAATGGCTACGCCGATGCACGCACCTTGGAGCGTCGCATTCAAGCCGTCGAAGCGTGGTTGGCCAATCCCCAACTGCTCGAAGCCGACAAAGACGCCGAGTACGCCGCCGTCATCGAGATCGATCTGGCCGACATCAAGGAACCCATCCTGTGCTGCCCGAATGATCCGGACGATGCCAAGACCCTGTCTGAAGTGGCCGGCACCAAGATCGATGAAGCCTTCATC
>CAIYFE010000218.1 GCA_903925445.1 uncultured Burkholderiales bacterium
CCACCAGCTTTTTCATGTCTTCTTGCACCATGGCCACCAAACCCACATAGATCACCGCCACCAAAGACAGCGCAATCATGAAGCCCGCATATTCATGCGACGCATCGGGTGCGATGGGCAAGGAAAAACGCAAGAAACCGTAAGCACCCAACTTCAACATGATCGCAGCCAACACGGCGGAGCCGCCTGTGGGCGCTTCCACGTGAACGTCGGGCAACCAAGTGTGAACTGGCCACATCGGCACTTTGACCGCAAACGCCGCAAAGAAAGCAAAGAACAACAAGGTTTGCGCATTCGCTGGCAAAGGCAATTGGTGCCAAGTGGCCAAATCAAAACTACCGCCCGATTGCGCGTAGAGGTAGATCAAGGCGATCAACATCAACAACGAACCCAGCAAGGTGTACAAAAAGAACTTGAAGGCTGCGTAAATCTTGTTCGGACCACCCCAAATACCAATGATCAGGTACATCGGAATCAAAGTGGCTTCAAAGAACACATAAAACAACATGCCATCCAGTGCGGAAAACACGCCGATCATCAAACCGCTCAAGATCAAAAACGCGCCCATGTATTGATTGACGCGCTCGGTGATCACTTCCCAGCCGGCGATCACCACAATCACCGTGATGAAAGCCGTGAGCAACACAAACCACAACGACAAGCCATCAAGACCCAAGTGATAAAACACATTGAAGCGATCGATCCAAGGCGTGTTCTCGACAAATTGCATCGCCGAGGTGCCCAGCTCAAAACGGCTGTACAAAGGCAAGGTCACCAAAAAGCTGACCATAGATCCAATCAGGGCAAACCAACGCACCGCCTTGGCTTGCTCATCTTTTCCAAAGGCCAATAAAACGACACCGAAAAAAATTGGTGTCCAAATGGCAAGGCTCAACAAACCCATTTTTATTCTCCTTATTTGAGCCAGACGAACCAAGACATCAGCACAAACACGCCCAGGATCATCACCAGCGCGTAGTTGTACAAATAGCCAGATTGAACAAGGCGCGATGCCCGTGCGAACACGGCCACCAACTTCCAAGAACCGTTGACCACAGCGCCATCAATGACCGCTTGATCACCGCCCTTCCACAAACCCATACCCAACATCCGTGCGCCACGCGCCAAGATGTTTTCGTTGATCCAATCCATGTAGTACTTGTTTTCCAACAAGGTGTAAATCGGTTGAGCCGCGCGTTTGATCGCAGCAGGCAGCGCGGGGTTGATCATGTACATGTAGTAAGAACTCAACACACCGGCCAAAGCCAAGGCAAATGGCACCGAGGTGAAGGCGTGAATCGCCATTTCAACCGCGCCGTGGTAGTCGTGTGCCAACTCTTCCATTGCCGCGTGCTTCTCTAAGTTGATGAAGATCGCGTCTTTGAAGAAATCGCCATACAACATGGCATCGATGGCCAAGTAACCGATCAGCACCGATGGAATCGCCAACAAGATCAGCGGCACGGTGACCACCCAAGGTGATTCGTGCGGGCCATGGTCATGTCCGTGGTCATCATGGTGATCGTCGTGACCGTGATGCGCCTCTGGATTTTGGTCATACCGCTCTTCACCGTGGAACACGAGGAAGGACATGCGGAACGAATAAAAAGCAGTCACAAACACACCGGCCAACACCGCAAAGTGTGCGAAACCCGCACCGGGCAATTGGCTGGCCGCCACCGCTTCAATGATGCTGTCTTTGGAGTAAAAACCAGCGAAAAACGGTGTGCCAATCAAGGCCAAAGAACCCAGCAATGAGGTGATCCAAGTGATGGGCATGTACTTGCGCACGCCGCCCATCCAACGGATGTCTTGGTTGTGGTGCATGCCCATGATGACCGAGCC
>CAIYFE010000219.1 GCA_903925445.1 uncultured Burkholderiales bacterium
TCAGGTGAGCGTCGTTGCAAAAAATAAAGTCCCAAGCCTGACTTCACCCGCACGGGTGAAGCTGCAACGCTCCTTGGAAGCCGCAATTTTAGCGTTTACTTAGAAGTAGACCGCTACGCCCAAGCCCAAGTGATTGCCATTGATGCTTTCCTTCGTTTGTGGTGATGTGTACTTTTCAGAGACATAACGAAGATACAAGGCCGGATGGAATCTGCTCGCTGAGTTTTTCGAACCCAACATGTATTGGCCTTCTAACACCACGCCAACCCCTGCGTTGAGGTCTGCATTCAATCCAGAGGCAACCCCGCTGCTCGAGAGTTTGGCGCCCGTTGCGCTGCGAAATCCGCCACCCAAACGGTACTTGTCTGAGAAGTTATAAAACGCCAAGGCTTCAATTGGCATTCGGTCAAACTTGATGGAGCCGTTGCTTGCATTGGTTGAGTCAGACTCAATGCCTACCGTGCCCTGAAGGTCAACGCTCGGATTCAATGCGTAGGTCATGCCAAAAGACAACAACACGCCATTGCCCGCTTTGATGCTGAAGGGTTCGCCGTTGGTGTATTGCCCTTTGACCAGCGTATCGCCCCCAGAATTGATGCCCAGTGCCCCCACAAACCCAAATTTGCTGGGTTCAGCGACTTGTGCTTGTGCAGCAATTGCAGACACGGCAAGCGCCACGGCGAATACTTTGCGTTTCATATCAAATCTTCCATTTGGTTGGTCAATTTAATATTTTAATGCTATTAATTTGCAAGATGTCCGAATAATTCAATACTTATGGACTGTGATTGGCTTCTCAAATCAGCTCAGACCACACTTAGGCAACTTCGCGATAGAACGGTCCCGCGCTTAAGCTTCGCGATTTTTCACTCGCCACGGCCGAGGCGATGGCGGCGATGTGATCGGGCGTAGTGCCGCAACACCCGCCCACGATGTTGACCAAACCTTGCGCGGCAAACTCGTGCACCAAGCGACTGGTGACCTCGGGCGTTTCATCAAACCCCGTCTCGCTCATGGGATTGGGCAAGCCCGCGTTGGGGTAGCAGCTGATGAAGGTGTCGCCTGCGACTTTGTTCAACTCTTGGATGTAGGGTCGCATCAGGGCAGCGCCCAAAGCGCAGTTGAGGCCAATCGCCAAGGGTTGGGCGTGGCGCACGCTGTGCCAAAACGCGGTCACGGTTTGGCCGCTCAAGATTCGACCTGAGGCATCGGTCACGGTGCCGCTGATGATGAGGGGCAAGCGCTCGCCACTGGCTTCAAAGTACTCGTCAATCGCAAACAACGCGGCTTTGGCGTTGAGCGTGTCAAAAATGGTTTCAACCAACAACACATCTGCGCCGCCCTCGATCAAGCCTTTGACTTGCTCAAAGTAAGCCGCGCGCAACTCTTCAAAGTTGACATTGCGTGCGCCTGGGTCGTTCACATCGGGGCTGATGCTGGCGGTTTTGGGGGTGGGGCCCAAAGCGCCGGCCACAAAGCGCGGTTTATCAGGCGTGCTGTATTTGTCACAAGCTTGGCGGGCAATGCGAGCAGAAGCCACGTTCATCTCGTAGGCCAAGTCGGCCATGTCGTAATCGGCTTGCGCCACGGTGGTCGCGCCAAAGGTGTTGGTTTCGATCAAATCAGCGCCAGCGGCCAAGTAGCCCTCGTGGATGTCACGAATCACATCGGGTCGGGTGAGGCTGAGCAACTCGTTGTTGCCTTTGACGTCTTTGTGAAAATCTTTGAAGCGTTCGCCTCGGTACTGCGCCTCGCTCAACTTGAAGCGCTGAATCATGGTGCCCATGGCGCCGTCCAAAATGACGATGCGATTTTTCAGAATGTCTGGCAGTTGCTGCGCGCGTGTGTAGGCTTGGGTCATCCCTCGATTGTAAGAAGATGGACAATCGAAGGCTTATGCAAAACGTGCTACCCCAAGTTGCGGCAAGGTCAACGCCCAACGACACACTGTCCATCCTGCGTGAAGTTTTCGGCTACACCGCATTTCGCGGACACCAACAAGCGGTGATCGAGCACGTCACCCACGGCGGCGATGCGTTGGTGCTCATGCCCACAGGGGGTGGCAAATCCTTGTGCTACCAAATTCCTGCCATTGCGCGTCAGCGCATGGGGCACGGCTTGAGTATTGTGGTCTCGCCATTGATCGCGCTCATGCACGACCAAGTCGGCGCGCTGCATGAAGCTGGCGTCGAAGCCGCTTTTTTGAATTCCAGCTTGAGTGGCGAAGCCGCCAATGGCGTGGAGCAGCGCCTTCGTCGAGGCGACATCACGCTGTTGTACGCCGCGCCCGAGCGACTGACCACGCCTCGGTTTTTGGCACAACTTGACCTTCTTTATGAGCAAGGCCAGCTTGGCCTGTTTGCCATCGATGAGGCCCATTGCGTGAGCCAATGGGGCCACGACTTTCGCCCCGAGTACCGCGCGCTCACGGTGCTGCACGAGCGCTACCCGCAAGTGCCTCGCATTGCACTGACGGCCACGGCGGATGCGCTCACCCGCGCTGACATCGTGGAACGGTTGCAACTTGAAAACGCACAACAATTTGTCAGCAGCTTTGATCGCCCCAACATCCGCTACACGATTGTCGAAAAGAAAGACGCAACGCATCAACTGCTGCGCTTCATTCAACACGAGCACCAAGACGGGCAAGTGCAAGACAGCGGCATCGTTTACTGCCAATCGCGTCGCCGGGTGGAAGAAGTCGCGCAAGCCTTGTGCGACGCAGGCATTCAAGCGCTGCCCTATCACGCGGGACTGGATCGTGCGGTGCGCCAGCACAACCAAGACCGTTTTTTGCGTGAAGAAGGTTGGGTGATGGTGGCCACCATCGCCTTTGGCATGGGCATTGACAAACCGGACGTCCGATTTGTGGCGCATTTGGACATGCCCAAAAACATCGAAGGCTATTACCAAGAAACCGGCCGCGCAGGCCGCGACGGTCAACCCGCACACGCTTGGATGGTTTATGGCCTCAACGATGTGGTCAACCAGCGGCGCATGATTGACGAAAGTCCTGCGGGCGAAGAATTCAAGCAAGTCATGCGTGGCAAGCTCGACGCCTTGCTTGCTTTGGCCGAAGCCACCGACTGCCGTCGGGTGCGATTGCTGAGCTACTTTGGACAAAGTTACATGCGCGATGGCGTCGCGCACCTGCGCTGCGGCAACTGCGACAACTGCCTGCATCCCCCAGACATTTGGGACGGCACCGAAGCCGCGCGCATGCTGTTGTCCACCATCTACCGCATCCAGCAGCAAAGTGGCATCACCTTTGGCGCCGGTCACATCATGGATGTGTTGCGCGGCAAAACCACGCAAAAAATCGAGCAGTTTGGTCACCAAAGCATCAGCACGTTTGGGATTGGCAACAAATTTTCCGAAATTCAATTGCGCGGCGTTTTGCGTCAACTCCTGGCCATTGGCGCGCTGGGCATTGACGGACAGGCCTTCAACACCTTGTTTTTGACCGATTTATCGCGCGCCGTGCTCAAAGGCGAGCTCAAGGTGCAACTGCGCGCCTCGGTGTCCTCGCCCGCAGAGCGCAAAGTCAAACGCACGACCAGCCTCAAAACCATCGAAACCCAATTGGATGAGCCCGCGCAGCATCGCTTTGCCCAACTCAAAGCCTGGCGGGCTGAGGTGGCCAAGTCGCATAATTTGCCGGCTTATGTCATCTTTCATGACGCCACGCTGGCCGCAATTGCCCAAGCGCATCCCGCCAGCTTGGACGAGCTGCAAAATATTGCAGGCATTGGGGTCAAAAAACTGGAGGCCTATGGGCAAGAGGTTTTGCGAATCATTGACCCAGCGGCTTAAAGATTTAGAATGTTGGACATCTAATAAGGAGACAGGTCATGTCACACGACACGCACGCCGAGCAAGATGTGGTTGAATCCATCGTTCCGCTCATGCCCATTGTTTTGCCCATTGGGGGCGCAATTCTTATTTTCTTGTTGGCTTTCATCGCTGTTTTCATGGCTTGATGGCTCCGACCAGTCACTTACGCGACAAAATCCCCATAAAAACCCCAAAAAGCGCCGCTTCAGGCGCTTTTTCGCATCTGACGCACTTTTTTGATGCGTTTGAAAGCCTGCGTAAGGCTTTGATTTTTAAAATACCGACCCTTGCGTCATCGATTTGAAATGGCTTGAGGTCAGGTTTTTGCACCCGCTGGGGTGCCGAGCCCTGACCTCAACTTTTTTGACTTAGGAGCTTTCGATGAACCTCAACGCACCCGCGTATGTAAAAAACCCCAA
>CAIYFE010000220.1 GCA_903925445.1 uncultured Burkholderiales bacterium
GATCCAAGCGCTGCTCAATATCGTTCACAACGCAGCCTTGGCCTTGGCCGATAAGACCCAAGCGGGCATGGCTGAGATCGTTTTGCGCACACGAATCAACAGACAAGTGACTTTTGGTAAACATCGCTACCGGTTGGCATTGGAATTGCATGTCATTGACAACGGACCAGGCATTCCACCCGAAATCAAGGATCGCTTGTTTTTTCCCTTGGTGTCGGGACGCGATGGCGGTTCGGGTTTGGGGTTGAACTTGGCGCAAACCTTTGTGCAACAGCACCACGGTTTGATCGAGTGCGACAGCGTGCCCGGACGGACGGACTTCAAAATTTTGATTCCCTTGCCTTGAACAGCAATGGGCTTTGACAACATGAAAGATGCGACATGAAACCGATTTGGATTGTGGACGACGACCAGTCGATTCGCTTCGTGCTCGAAAAAGCGCTGCAGCGTGAAAACTTACCCACGCGCAGCTTCACCAGCCCGCGCGAAGTGTTGCAAGCCCTCAACGCCAGCGAAGACGAGCAAGGCCCACAAATTTTGGTCAGCGACATCCGCATGCCCGGAGGCTCGGGGCTTGATTTGCTGACCAAGGTCAAAGAGCGCTTGCCTTCTTTGCCAGTCATTATCATGACTGCGTTTTCGGATTTGGACAGCGCCGTCTCGGCTTTTCAAAACGGTGCTTTCGAATACTTGCCCAAACCATTTGATTTGCCCAAAGCGGTGGAGCTGATTCGCCGTGCCGTTGACGAAAGCCAACGCGAACAAGCGCAAAGCGAATTGCAAGACGCCTCGCCCGAGATGCTGGGACAAGCCCCAGCCATGCAGGATGTGTTTCGCGCCATTGGGCGCTTGAGCCAAAGCAATGTGACGGTGCTCATCACCGGCGAGAGCGGCAGCGGAAAAGAACTCGTCGCGCGCGCCTTGCACAAACACTCACCCCGTGGCGACGCAGGCACCAAAGGTCCATTTGTCGCCATCAACACGGCGGCCATTCCCAAAGATTTGCTCGAAAGCGAATTGTTCGGCCATGAACGCGGCGCCTTCACGGGCGCGCAAAGCACGCGGCGCGGTCGTTTTGATCATGCAGAAGGCGGCACCTTGTTTTTGGATGAAATCGGCGACATGCCGTTTGATTTGCAAACGCGTTTGCTGCGTGTGCTCAGCGACGGGCACTTCTACCGCGTGGGCGGGCACAGCGCCATCAAAGCCAATGTGCGCGTGATTGCTGCGACCCACCAAGACCTCGAAAAACGCGTCAAAGACGGTGCATTTCGCGAAGATTTGTACCACCGCCTGAACGTGATTCGCCTGCGCTTGCCTGCTTTGCGCGAGCGCCGCGAAGACATTCCAATGTTGACGAAACACTTTTTGCAACAAAGTGCGCAACAACTCGGCGTAGAGCCCAAGCGCATTGCGGACGATGCGCAAGCTGTGCTGGATCAATTTGCTTTTCCAGGCAATGTGCGCCAACTCGAAAACATTTGCCATTGGCTCACCGTCATGGCGCCTTCGCAGGTCATCGAACCCAAAGACCTACCGCCCGAAGTGACGCTGTTGCCCGTGTCGCAAGGCGTTGTTGCCCCCGTTCTTGCGCAAGCAGACTTGAGCCCAGAGCCCTTGCATGACGACATCAAAATCATGCCCGCCGAAGTCAAACCTGCGGTGTCCAGTGTGGTGCTCAACCTGCCCGGAGCCGATTGGGAGCAAGGCCTAGAAGCCGAGGCCATGAGCTTGTTGGTTGCGGGTCGCACCGATGTGTGGGACACCTTGGTCAATCGGGTCGAGGCGCGATTGATTCAAACGGCGCTGGCCAACACGCGCGGACGGCGCATTGAAGCTGCCCAAAAGCTGGGCATTGGCCGCAACACCATCACACGCAAAATTCAAGAGTTGGGTCTGGAAGATTGAACGCTGTCAGCCCAGCGTCACGACCACCGGTGTGTGGTCGCTGGGGCGTTCGTTTTTGCGCGGCGCTTTGTCAATCACGCAACCGCTGACGCGGGACACCAACGCCTCGCTGACCAAAATGTGATCGATGCGCAAACCTCGGTTGCGACGAAAAGCAAATTCGCGGTAATCCCACCAGCTGTAGCTTTTTTCGGCTTGGTCGAACAAACGAAACGCATCGCGCAAGCCTAAATCGATCAATCCTTGAAAGTGTTCACGCTCTTGCACGGTGCAGTGAATCGTGTCTTTCAAACCCACAGGATCCCAAACATCGCGGTCATCCACGGTGATGTTGAAGTCGCCCATGAGCACCAGCTTTGGATGCTGTGCGAGTTCTGTTTGAAGCCATTCACGCAACGCTTGCAGCCAACGCATTTTGTAGACAAATTTGTCGCTGTCAGGTGCTTGCCCATTGGGAAAGTAGGCGCCAATGACGCGCATATCGTCCACCGTGGCGGCAATCACGCGCGCCATGTCGTCTTCAAAATTTGGAATGTTTTTTTGCACCTGCGATGCGTTTTGCTTAGAAAGCAAAGCCACACCGTTGTAGGTTTTTTGACCAAAGAACGCAACGTGGTAACCCGCCGCCTCAATGGCTTCGCGAGGGAATTTATCGTCGGTGGTTTTGGTCTCTTGCAACACCAAGGCATCCACTGGATTGGCTGCCAGCCAATCCAGCACTTGAGGCAATCGAACGGTGAGCGAGTTGACGTTCCAAGTGGCCAGTTGCATGGGCGTTGCGTGCTCGCTCAAATGTGCAAGAAAGCCAACACGCCAACCGTGAAGCCAAAACTTGCCGTGCCATACATGGCCATTTGCAGCCAGTGCTTGCGAGTCAACAGCGCAATCGCAGCCAAGGCGATGGTCACTTGCAGCAATGTGGTGGCTTGCGCCCAGCGGTGGTGTTGGTGCATTTGCTCATCGGATTCTTCATCCCAATGGGCCGATTCGGCTTCGAGTTTTTCGGCTCCTGCTTTGATGTCAGCTTTTTCTGATTTGTAACGCGCAATTTCTTGCGTGTAGAAATCATGTTTGGCAGGCGCTAACTCCATGGCCAATTCGCTCAAGTTTTGCTTGCCGCTTTTGGCTTGGTAGTAATTCCATTGGTTGGAGGCTTCGGTCTTTTTGATGGCCGCATTGTTTTTGTACAAGCTGGCATTGGCTTGGGTAGCACCGGCCATGTAGCCAAAAATTGCGCCCACGGTGGCAATCACCGCGGTGAACATGGCAATGCGGTTTGTAAAGCTGCTGCCGTGGCCTTCTGCGGCGTGTTCTAACTCGTGCTCGTGGGGGGCGTGAACTTCAAAACCTTCTTCAGACATGTTGTTTTTTCTCCGTGTTTAAGAACGCACTAGCTTAACAAAGTGATAAGTCAAACCTTTGTTTGATACGTGAGTCTCGCGTGACACCTCTTGCCAAGAGGCATCGAGCTTGGGCGCAAAGGCATCGCCTTCAAAGTCAGCGTCGATTTGGGTCATCACAATTTCTTGCGCCAAGGGCAAGGCTTGTGCATACACATCGGCGCCGCCGATGACCCAAACGTCTTGTGTGTCAGGGCAAAGCCCAGCCGCTTGCTCCAAGCTATGCGACACAACCGCGCCTGGGTCTTGCCAGTCGGTTTGTCGCGTCACCACAATGTTTTGCCGACCCGGCAAGGGGCGAAACTGCACGGGCAAGGACGCCCAAGTTTTGCGACCCATGATGACGGGGCAACCCAGCGTGGTGCGCTTGAAGTGCGCCAAGTCCTCGGGCAAATGCCAAGGCAGTTGGTTGTTGGCGCCAATCACACCGTTGCGTGCGCACGCGTAAATCAATTTCAAAGCCATGGCTTAGACCGCCACGGGGGCTTTGATGGCCGCATGGCATTGGTAGTCTTGAATTTCGAAATCGTCGAATTCGTAATCAAAAATCGAAGCTGGCTTGCGCTTGATGTGCAGCGTGGGGTAGGGCAGCGGATCACGGCTGAGTTGGAGTTCAACTTGCTCGCGGTGGTTGCTGTAGATGTGACAGTCGCCGCCCGTCCAAATGAAGTCGCCCACATCCAAATCGCATTGCTGCGCCATCATGTGCGTCAGCAAGGCATAGCTGGCGATGTTGAAAGGCACGCCCAAGAAAATATCGGCGCTGCGCTGGTAAAGCTGGCAACTGAGCTTGCCGCGTTCGCCGGCTTGTTGGGGTGGCGCAACATAGAACTGAAAAAACGCGTGGCACGGCATGAGCGCCATCTTGTCCAAATCGGCCACATTCCAAGCGCTGACAATGATGCGGCGCGAGTCCGGGTTGGTCTTGAGTGTTTTGACCACTTCAGAGATTTGATCAATGTGGCGTCCGTCTGGCGCTGGCCAATTGCGCCACTGCACGCCGTACACGGGACCCAAGTCGCCATCTTCGCGCGCCCATTCATCCCAAATCGTGACGCCTCGCTCTTTGAGCCAGTTGTTGTTGCTCGATCCAGTTAAAAACCAAAGCAGCTCTTGAATGATGGATTTCACATGAACTTTTTTGGTGGTGACCAAAGGAAATCCCTCGTTCAAATCAAAGCGCATTTGGTAGCCAAAAACACTTTGGGTGCCGGTGCCGGTTCGGTCGGTTTTTAAGACGCCATGTGTGTAGACATGGCGCATGAATTCTTCGTATTGGTTGCGGATGGGCTTCATGGCTGTAGTTTATGAAGATTTAAAAATCGAATTAATGGTATTTTTGAGAAATAACATTTTAATGAGCGGATCCAAAAATAAGCTTATAGTTTGATAGCCTACTTGGCGTATTGACGTTTTTTCGAACAAGTGCAACATTCCAAATCATTAAGCGTTACTCAAGCAACAAAATATGAACGCCGAATCTCAACCTAATTTGTATGCAGTTTATGAAAACTGCGACCCAGATTATTTGCGCCAACTGCGTGAGGCCGCAGGCATGGATGAGACAACTTTGGCGCGCATCGCTTGCTTGTCATTGGCGCAAGTCAGACAACTTCAAGCGGGCAGCGGTGATGGGCTTTTTTATTCCCCCACCATCAAACGCCAAGCCTACAAACGGTTGTTGATGATTTTAGGCGCAGAGCCGCCGCAGAGCATTCCCGAGCAAAATCTTGCAGCAACTGAGCCTGTGCCTGCACACGAGGACATGCTGCACAAGTTGGATCAAATCGTGGCGATGTCCACGCAAACTGAATCTATACAAACTGGTCAATTCGCATTGGCTGGTTTCACCCACGGCGTGACTTCTTTTTTGGGTGAACGACGTCAATTGGTGGGCTCTTTGGCGTTGCTTTTGGTGGCGGTGGGCGCTTTGCTTTGGAGCCCATTGCAGACCTCAGCGGTGTCCGAGCAACTGGCCAAATTGGATGTTCCCAAAATCGTCGCACCGGTTGCACCCGTAGTTGCCGATGTGGCTTCACAGGCTGCCGTTGAAAAAATTCCAGTCAATCAAAGCGCCCAAGCTTCTGCCATGGTGCCTGCAGGTTTGTCAGAAACCGAGCTCAGTGCCGCAGAGAAAAAAACCACGCCTGCATCCAACAACTGCGCTTTCATCAATGACAAATTGGAATCTTTGACGGCCATGTCTCCCAGCAAAGCCGCCAATTATGTGCATGTGGTCGCCGAAACGCCCACCGACGTTTGTGTTGTGGATGGCAATAAAACCGCCACCCTGTTGCACCTCAAAGCGGGCGAGGGGCGCAGCGTGTATGGCGGTGCGCCTTGGCAGTTGTCGGCTGAGAATTTGCGAAACACGCAGATATTTTTTCAAGGCTGGCGCATCAATGTGCCCGCGCAAGCCAGCCAACGTGTCTTGTTGGTTGAAACTCGTTGGTGATGCTTGACTTATGTTGCACATCAAGCTGATCGCGCTCAAGTCGTTCTCCTCGAAGAAACAAACGATTCCTACGGTGATTGGACGCTCAGCCATCATCGAAGGGCACTTGATTTCGCAAGAGTTGGTGCAACTCAAAGGGCGCGTGGTGGGTGACATTGAGGTCATGGGCGGTCCGGATGCCCAACTCAAAGTGTTGTCTCAGGCGCAAGTCCAAGGTGATATTCGCGCGCAAGAGGCGGTGGTCAATGGCACCGTCAACGGTAATATTCAGTCCAGCGGGCGGGTCGAGTTGCATGCCAATGCCCGCGTGAATGGCAATATTTCTTACAGCACCGTAGCGATTGAGCACGGTGCCAAATTGTTTGGTTTGATGAATCCAGATGCAAAAACTGCAAGCTGAAGCGCGTCTCAACTTAGGCCACGTCGCGGTGGTGGATGACGATGCCTCTGTGCGGCGGAGTTTGTCCCATCTCTTGGCGCAAGCCGGCTATCAAGTTGATTGTTTTGAAAGCGCCGAATCCTTTTGGGAGCAAAGGCCGCCTGTGGATGTGATTTTGTTGGACATGCGCATGCCCAAGTTGAGTGGTGTAAATTTACAAGAAAAACTTAAAAATAATAATTTATTTACTTCTATAGTTTTCATTAGTGGAGATAGTAGACCCGAGGAAATTATTAAAGCTATGAAACAAGGTGCCATCGACTTTTTGCTCAAACCATTCACGGCTCAAACTGTTTTGGAGGTTTTGGCGAAAGCCATGCAAACGTCCGTTCAAAACTCAAGTTTGATCGCCAAAAATGCGCGTGTCAGCGAACTGCTCAAGCGCTTGACGCCCCGTGAGCTGGAGGTCTGTCATTGGATGGTGCGCGGTTACTCGAACCAACAAATATCTGTGCTGGATGGCGCAGCAGCTTCAACCATCAAATTGCATCGCGCACGCGTGATGGAAAAAATGGAGCTGGATTCACTGCCTGAGTTGATCGATTTGCTCTCAGGCGTGGATCTCAAAATTACAACGCGCGTGACGACTTCGTTGACACCACTCGCTCAGGATTGAGCGTTCCCAAAGGATCCAGCGCCTGCTTGATTTCTCGCATGAGCGCCAAAGCCACGGGATCTTTGTACTTGGGCAAGCTGTCCAGTTTGAGGCTACCAATGCCATGTTCGGCAGAAATAGACCCATTGAAGGCGCGCACCGATTGGTAAACCCATTCGTTCACGCGAGGCTCAAAGTCTTTCAAGAAAGTGGCGGCATCCACACCCAGCGGTGACTGCACGTTGTAGTGCAAATTGCCGTCTCCCAAATGACCAAAGTTGACAATGCGCACGCCTGCGATGTGTTGGGTCAGCAAGGCGTCGGTTGTTTGCACAAATTCAGCAATGGCGGACACGGGCAAGGAAATATCGTGTTTGATATTCAACCCTTCTTGGGCTTGCGCCAAGGTGATGCTTTCTCGGATGTGCCAAAAATTGCAGGCTTGGCCAATGTTTTCAGCAATCACCGCGTTGGTGACACAGCCGTCTTCGAAGGCGACTTCCAGCAAATGTTCAAAGCGTTGGCGCGCGTGATCTTGGGACTCGGTGTCGGAGTTTTCAAGCAACACGCAATACGGTGAGTCTTGCCACAACGGCACGCGCAGTGGGGCAAAGTGTTTGTCCACCAAGCTCAAGGCAAATTGCCCCATCATCTCAAAGCCCGTCAAGCCAGCGCCTAAATGCTGATGCGCCAAGCCCAACAGTTGAACCGCTGCACTGACCGAGGGCACGGCGGCCCAAGCGGTCAAGGTGGCCGCTGGGGTGGGATACAACTTCATGGTCGCTGCGGTGATGATGCCCAGGGTGCCCTCGCTGCCAATCACCAAATTGCGCAAGTCATACCCCGTGTTGTCTTTGCGCAAACCGGTCAGCCCATGCAAGATTTCGCCTTGCGCGGTGACCACTTCAAGTCCCAAGCACAGCTCGCGTGCGTTGCCATAACGCAAGACTTGCGTGCCGCCCGCATTGGTGGCCAAGTTGCCGCCAAGGGTGCAGCTGCCTTCAGACCCCAGGCTGAGCGGAAACAACAAACGGGCTTGTTCGGCGGCTTGTTGAACTTGCGCCAACACACAGCCCGCTTCGGCAGTGAGCGTCAGGTTGGCTTTGTCGATGGCGCGAACCTTGTTCAGACGCTGCAAACTCAGCACGATTTGCGTGCCGCTGTCGTCAGGAATGGAGCCGACCACCAAGCCCGTGTTGCCGCCTTGAGGCACAACGCTGACGCGCGCGGCGGCACAAGCTTTGACCACGGCGGCCACTTGCTCGGTGTTGGCGGGGCGCACCACGGCCAACGCTTTGCCTTGGCTGCGTTTGCGCCAATCGAGCTCGTAGGCCGACAAGTCACCTTCGTGCAAAACGTGTTGTGCGCCGATCAAATCGCGCAGTTGCGCTAAAAGTGCGTGTTCAGACATGGCTGGCCTCTTGGCGATGGACTGCGGCCAATCGCAGTCGGACATGCATGGCGCACGCTGTAAATAACCCAAGACACAGCAACAGTTCCAGCCCAGCGAAGTAATTGCTGGGCGAAGCATCGCTGTAAGCGCGCACGACAGCTTCGGTGAAATAAAGCCACACCAGCAAACTCACCCAGCGGTAGGTGTACATGCGGTGCTTGAGCAGCCCCGTCAGCGGAACGCACAAGGGCAGGGCTTTGAGGGCGAGCAAGGTCCCGCCTGGGCGCAATGGCGCCAGCCATAACTCCCAAGCCAGACACAAAACAATCAACCCGACCAAGCAAGCCACGGCGATCCAGCGCGTGAGTTGAACCGAGCGCGGAATGACGACGGGGGATGATTCAGGAAAGTAGGTCATAGGTAATGGCATGATTCGGGTCATGATTGTCCCGCAACTTAAACATTTTCTTCAGCGCTTGGCGCATTTCCCTTGGCGCAACACGGCACGGGTGCTGTATTTGCGGTTTCGTGAGGACCGGCTGGGTCAAACCGCAGGCAGCTTGACCTTCACCACCACGATCGCCTTGGTTCCTTTGGTGACGGTGGTGTTGGCCGCCATGACTGCATTTCCCATGTTCAACGATTTGCAGCTGATTTTGCAAAAACGCCTGATCGAGAGCTTGGTGCCCGACAACATCTCGCGCCAAGTGCTGGGCTACTTGACGCAATTTGCCAGCAAAGCCAATCGCTTGGGCATGGCGGGTGTGATGGCCTTGATTTTGTCGGCCATCGCGTTGACTTTCACGATCGATCGTTCGCTCAACGCGATTTGGCGTGTGCGTTTGCGTCGCCCCTTTGGACAAAAACTCTTGTTGTACTGGGCGGCCTTGACCTTGGGGCCTTTGCTGCTGGGGGTGGGCATGGCGCTGCTGGGGCAACTCAACGTGATGTCGCGCGACTTGGTGTCTAGCGTGGGCAGCAGCCTCAAGATGATCAACAACGTGTTGGAATTTGGTTTGTTGGCGTGGGGCGTGAGCGCTTTGTACCGTTACGTGCCTTACACCCAAGTCAACTGGACCCATGCTTGGATTGGCGGGGCTTGGGTTGCGTTTGCCACCGAGTTGGCACGCAATGGTTTGACCTATTACTTCGGCATGATGCCCACCTATTCCGTGGTGTACGGCGCGTTTGCCACCGTGCCTATTTTGTTGATCTGGATTTATTTGGTGTGGGCGATCGTGCTCTTGGGCGCGGTGTTGGTGGCGAATTTGCCCAGTTTGCTCAGCGGAATTGCACGCGATGGCCGCAGCGTGGGTTGGCGCTTTCAGCTGGCGTTGGAGGTGTTGCAAAGTTTGAATCTGGCACGGCGCACGCCGGATCACGGTTTGAGCCTGATGCAGTTGTGTGAGCAACTGCGGCTGGATCCCTTGCAGCTGGAAGAAGTGCTGGCCACCTTGGTCGATTTGGATTGGATTGCCCGCTTGGGCGAGGGCTCGCACTCGGTGCATCAGGCCACGCAGCAATCGCGCTATGTGCTGTTGGCCGATCCGCATCTGACCGAATTGACGCCCTTGATGCAGCGCTTGTTGTTGGTGCGCAGTCCACACAGCCAAGGTTTGTGGATGCGTTGGCAAGATTTGCGTTTGTGCGATGTGCTGTGAGGCTTCAGGGGGACAAGAAGTTTTTCAAAGCGCTCAGCGTCTCTTCGGGAGACTCGCTCATTTGGTGGTGTCCCATCGGCACGGTGACCACGCTGAATTTTTTGCCGCTGGCTTGCGCTTGATCGATCAAGCTTTGTGCTGCGCGCGGGGTGGTCATTTGATCGTTTGCGCCTAATAAAAAAAGCACGGGGCAAGTGACTTGCGTCATGGCCTCCAGTCCGTGGCTGTAGCTGTCGCAGGCCAAAAAGCCTTGGTAAAACAAGTTGACCTCGGTGTTGCTGGCCAACACGCGACGCCCCAGCGCCATCGATGCGCCATATACCCAAGTTCCTGGCCCCAACGCCGACGGTGGTGCGGCCAAGGTGGCGCGAGAAAACACGTTGATCATCTTCAGCGCTTTCATCGGTTCGTCACGTGCGGCTTGCAGCAAAGCAGGCGAGACTTTCATAGGAAATGCTGTGCCCACCAACGCCAAATGCGTGATGCGCTGCTTGAGTTGTGACGCAGTTTCCAGCGCAATCAACGATCCCCAGCTGTGTCCCACCAAAGCTGCTTGGTTGACCCCCGCAGCTTGCAGCAAGTCGGCGATGAATTGCGCTGCGGCCTCCACGCTCTGGGGCGCGGTACCGCCGCTTTTGCAGTGGCCTGGCAAGTCAACCGCCAACACATTGAAGCCGTGGTGCGCCAAGTAGCGGCTTTGCAAAATCCAAACGCTGTGGTCGCACAGCACGCCATGAATCATGACCACCGTGGGTTGGGCGGAGTCGAAGGGTTTGCCACCGGTGTAGGCATACGCTTGGTAGGGTGTGCCGTCGGGATTTTTGAGGGTGAAGTTCATGCCGCTTTCTCCGCTGCTTTCAAGGCGCGTTTGAGATCGTCGATCAAGTCATCGGGGTCTTCCAGCCCAATGGACAGGCGGATGGTGCCTGCGCCAATGCCGGCGCCGGCCAAGGCTTCGTCGCTCATGCGGAAATGCGTGGTGCTGGCTGGATGAATCACCAAGCTGCGGCAGTCCCCAACGTTGGCCAAGTGGCTGAAAAGTTTCAAGGCTTCAATGAAAGCCCGTCCTTGCTCGCGGCTGCCGCGAATGTCAAAGCTGAACACCGAGCCAGCACCACGCGGTCCCAACTTGAACAATTTGTGCGCCAAAGCATGGCTGGGGTGTGAGGCCATCAACGGATGACCCACGCGGCTGACCAAGGGGTGAGCGGCCAAATATTCGACCACTTTCTCCGTGTTGCTCAGGTGGCGATCCATGCGCAACGACAGCGTCTCAATGCCTTGCAAAATCAGCCAAGCGCTGTGCGGACTCATGCAAGCGCCAAAGTCGCGCAAGCCTTCTCGGCGCGCACGCAGCAAGAACGCGCCTACGGTGCTTTCTTCGCTGAAGACCATGTTGTGAAAGCCTTCGTAGCTCTCGGTCAATTCTGTGAATTTGCCGCTGCGTTCCCAGTCAAAACTTCCGCCATCAACCACAATGCCGCCGATCACCGTGCCGTGGCCGCTCAAAAACTTGGTCGCCGAGTGGTAAATCAGATCCGCGCCGTGGTCGAACGGCTTGATCAGCCACGGCGAAGTCAGCGTCGAATCGACCAGCAGCGGCACGCCCGCTTCGTGCGCGATGCTTGACACGGCGGGAATATCCAGCACTTCCAGCCC